>JARDZI010000174.1 GCA_029240935.1 Clostridiales bacterium | reverse complement strand
TGCCTAAAATCAACCCTTTGGTTGCAAAAGAGGCTAAGGAAATATTAGATCTTAATAAAGCAGAAAGACACATCAGAGGTGGAAGGGCTACAAAAATGAAATATAAAACAGTGAATGCCTAGTTTTCTGACAGCTCCCTACAAAAAAACCGAAAAAATAGGAGGAATTTAGGAAAATATATAGAATAATAGATGTAGGTATAATCTTATTAAATAAGAATTGAGTAGTAGGGAGTGGAAACATGGGATTGTTTGGAATAAACAGAGATATAGGCATTGATTTAGGAACAGCCAGTGTGCTTGTGTATATACGTGGAAAGGGTATTGCATTAAAAGAGCCATCTGTTGTGGCATTTGATAAAAATACTAATAGGACACTTGCAGTTGGAGAAGAAGCTAAAAGCATGATCGGAAGGACACCTGGTAATATTATTGCGAAGCGACCCATGATGGATGGGGTTATATCAGATTATGACGTTACAGAGGTAATGTTAAAGTATTTCATAAGAAAGGCTTATGGTTCTAAAGGATGGGGAAAACCAAGGGTAGTTGTTTGTATTCCCTGTGATGCTACAGAAGTGGAAAGAAGAGCAGTACGAGATGCTGCACTTAACGCAGGAGCACGAAAGGTTTATCTTATAGAAGAACCTGTAGCTGCTGCAATTGGTGCTGGTCTAGATATAACCAAGCCAAGTGGACACATGGTAATAGATATAGGTGGAGGGACAACTGACATTGCAGTTATTTCTCTTGGTGGAATGGTTGTGAGATCATCCATAAAGGTAGCTGGTAACAAATTTGATGAAGCTATTGTTAAATATATTCGTAAAAACCATAAAATAATGATAGGTGAAAGAAGCGCTGAGGATTTAAAAATCAACATAGGATGCGCATATAGAAGAAATGAAGATATTTCTATGGATATTAGGGGTAGGGACCTAATCAGTGGACTTCCCAAAAACATACTCGTAACATCTGAAGAGATAAGAGAAGCATTGGAAGAAACAATTACAGCAATTGCAGAATGTGCCCATTCAGTGCTTGAGATAACTCCTCCTGAACTAGCTGCTGACATAAGTGACAAAGGAATTCTTATGACTGGTGGTGGATCCCTGCTCTGGGGACTAGATAAATTTATTCAGGAATTGACTATGGTACCTGTGAAAGTTGCAGAGGATCCAATATCCTGTGTTGCACTTGGTACAGGAAAATCTCTCCTTGAACTGGATAAATTAGAAGAGCTAACAGGATCAAATGTTTAATATTACTGTACAGAAAGCCTCCTAGTTTAAAAGGAGGCTTTGAATTTTGAATCATAGGAGGAATCATATGAACAACATTGATATTCAAAAGGTGCTGCCACACAGATATCCTTTTTTACTTGTTGATAAAATACTTGAGATTGAAACTGGGAAAAAAGCGGTAGGGCTTAAAAATGTTACTATTAACGAACCTTTTTTTCAAGGACATTTCCCAGGCACCCCAATAATGCCAGGAGTTTTAATTGTAGAAGCAATGGCCCAGGTAGGGGGGATAGCTATCCTTTCAATGGAGGAGTACAAGGGAAAGCTAGCAGTACTTACTGGAATTGAAAGAATGAAATTTAGAAAACAGGTGGTGCCGGGGGATACACTTATTATGGAAGCTGAGCTTATTGCATTTAAAATGGGGATAGGTAAAGCAAAGGTTTGTGCAAAGGTTGAAGGGAAAATTGCTGCAGAGGGAGAAATGATGTTTGCAATAGTAAAGTAATACTTATCCTTTGTGGACAAGTCAATTTAGGAGAATGAAAGTGAGGTGTTTAACCTCACTTTTTTACTGCTTGTAAAAGTCCCTGAGAGATTATATCCGCCATGTTCATAATAAAATTAAGCCTAATGTTTTTTATTGAAAACAGATCAGAATTATCTATTGTATCAACTACTCCTACTATGGAGATATCCCCAACATGAGGAAGGGTCTTTCCAACTCCTTTTCCAGGATGAACTGGTCCTGATTTAACTTGAATATCTCCTATGCAGTTGTCATAGCCAAGACAAGCGTCAATGGCTATTATAAAGTGGTCCTTATATTTCATTTTTATATCCTTAAGAATATAATCAAGGTTAATAGCATGAGCTGGTCTTTCAAGTGTACCAATTACTGGATAGGGAAAGCTGTTTTTAGTTAGAAAAGTACCAACCAGGGGGCCAAGACAATCTCCTATACATTTATCAGTTCCGATGCATATCACAATTGTCTTTTCATTCATAAATTTCGAAAGGCAGCTTGCAAGGCTGCTAATTGAAGATGATTCCAGGTAGTTAACTCTAATTCCTAACATCTCTACATTGTAATTTTGCAAATATTTCACCTCCTGTAATATATATATACAGCCAAGGCTCGTTTCTTTATTACTGAAATTCTTTATGAATAATTATTTTTATAATTGAAATAATATAAAATGAGAAATCAGTATTGGCTTTTATAGGGTTTTAAATGCTATTTAAAGTGTAAGGAGGAATATTGTGAAGAGGTTATTTGCAATAGGGTTGGTGGTTATGCTAACAATAATTTCTGTTTTTGCAATGACTACAGTTAGGGGATCTGATATTCAGGAAGAACCTGTATTTATTGAAGATGAAGAGGAGGACTATGGCAAGCCAGAGGGAACTGGCTATATGTTTGATGACTACGACAAGGGAATTAACATACCCTTTGAGAAGGAAGAGGAGAAAGTAGAGTCTAAGAAGGATAATAGTTCAAGCCAAATTGAGCAGGAGAAGTTTAGAAGAGTGGCTGAGAGAAATATGGCTCTACTTGAAGATATTAAAAAATCATCAAGTTTACCTAAAAAATCATATAGGGTTGCTTATAATTCAAAAAATAATAGAAGTAAAAGTAAAGATATTATCAGTAAGGTACAAAATAACATTTCATTTGAGGATAAGCTATCTCTAATTAAAATAGTTAAAAGTTTAAGCCTAGGTGAACTAAATGACATTAAGAATGCTATTATTAATGGAACTACTAATGCTGAGTCAATAAAACTATGGACCATGCTTAGAAATAAGCTGCCTGATGATGAGTATAAAAGACTTGAAAATATAATCGCTAAGTATGAATAAAACAATAAGTTAAAGAAAATAGGAATATTCATAAGGAAACTCCATCTAATTTCTATTAACGGGTTATTTTTGAGATTGATTAGTTGAGTAAAATTATATATACTTAATTATGTCGCCAATTGTGGCGGGTGAAGAATAATATATGGGCGCATAGCTCAGCTGGGAGAGCATCTGCCTTACAAGCAGAGGGTCACAGGTTCGAGCCCTGTTGTGCCCACCATATATGCCGACATAGCTCAATAGGTAGAGCAACTGACTTGTAATCAGTAGGTTGTGGGTTCAATTCCTATTGTCGGCTCCACCCATGGAGGGGTTCCCGAGTGGCTAAAGGGGGCAGACTGTAAATCTGTTGTCAACGACTTCGGTGGTCCGAATCCACCCCTCTCCACCAAAAACCTTCAGTATATACTGAAGGTTTTTTATAATGTATATTTTATTTGTAGGTGAAGCACAATATTCTTGTGTAATGCAGAGATATATAATGCAAAGAAGGTCTAATAATGTTGACAAATATATGCTCCTATGATATTATTTATCAAGTGAATTAAATAAATTGAATATTACTCTTATCTAGAGAGGTGGAGGGACGGGCCCGATGATACCCGGCAACCAGTAGCTAAGCTGCATAGGTGCCAATTCCTGCGGAATGTTATCATTCTGAGAGATGAGGGTGTTTTGGAAATCAAAGCTCCTTCTATTAGAAGGGGCTTATTATGTTTTAGGGAGGTAATTTATATGATTAAAAGATTATTTACTTCAGAGTCAGTAACTGAAGGGCATCCAGATAAAATATGTGACCAGATATCAGACGCAATATTAGATGCAATAATCGCAGAGGACAAAGGTGCAAGAGTTGCTTGTGAAACTACTGTTACAACAGGCATGGTATTGGTATGTGGAGAAATATCAACTAAGTGCTATGTAGACATTCCCAAGATTGTTAGAAAAACAGTTGAGGAAATTGGATACACAAGAGCAAAATTTGGTTTTGACAGTGATACATGTGCTGTATTAACTTCAATACATGAGCAATCAGAGGATATAGCATTAGGAGTTAATCAGGCTCTTGAATCTAAAAAGGGAAATTTTGAAATGGGAATTGAAGCAATTGGTGCTGGAGATCAGGGGATGATGTTTGGGTATGCATGTAATGAAACTCCAGAATTAATGCCTCTTCCAATAGCAATGGCTCATAAGCTTGCATTAAGACTTGCAGAGGTAAGAAAAGATGGAACTCTTGATTACCTTAGACCAGATGGAAAGACACAGGTTACTGTGGAGTATAACGATGATAAGCCTGTTAGAATAGATACTGTGGTTGTTTCATCACAGCATAGCCCAGAAGTAACACTTGAGCAGATTGAAAAGGATATTACAGAACATGTTATAAAAAAAATAATCCCAGGGAACCTGTTAGATGAAAATACAAAGTATTACATAAATCCAACAGGAAGATTTGTAACTGGTGGTCCTCATGGAGATTCTGGACTTACTGGAAGAAAGATAATCGTTGACACATATGGTGGATATGCAAGACATGGTGGAGGAGCTTTCTCAGGAAAGGACCCAACAAAGGTTGATCGTTCAGCAGCATATGCAGCAAGATGGGTTGCCAAAAACCTTGTGGCTGCTGGAGCTGCAGATAAATTAGAAATTGAAATAGCCTATGCTATAGGTGTTGCAAAGCCAGTATCAGTTGAGGTGGAGACCTTTGGAACAGGAAAGATATCAGATGGAAAAATTGCTGAAATAATAAATAAAGTGTTTGACCTAAGACCTGCTGCTATTATTAGGGATCTTGATTTAAGAAGACCATTATACAGGCAGGTTGCATCCTATGGACACTTTGGGAGAACAGATTTAGATCTTCCATGGGAAAAGCTTGACAAGGTAGATGAGATAAAAAAATTAATGTAAATTTGATAAGAAACCAGCTTTGATAAAATATCAGAGCTGGTTTCTTATTAAATCACACACCGGCCCACCAGCACAAAAAATGATGAAACTTGTAGGGGCGAACAGTGTTCGCCCAAGGGCACTATGAATTTAGGCTCTCCCTGTATCATGGTGTGTAAAACGGGCGAACAGTGTTCGACCCTATGGTTAGACTGAATGTGGTGAGTTTCATACTAAGTATGGATTACAGAATATATAATTATTATAAACTTTGTAATTCTCCCCAATTTATATAATTAGGGAGGTGTTTTTATGGAGGATTTAATAAGTCAAATAGCAAACTTTGGTTTTCCAATTGTGCTTTCAGTTTACCTCTTGGTTAGAGTAGAAGGTAAGCTTGAAAAGTTGACAGAAAGTATAAATGAGCTTTCTAGCGCTATTGTCTCCATGGACAGAAAAATCTAAAAAGACCAGGAATTTGATTCCTGGCTCTTTTCTTTAGCTGAGACTAATTATTTTATTGAAAATTATGTAATAAAAATAATCAATATGGAAACAATCTAAGTAATATATTTATCAGAATATGTACAGATATGGTATAATTTTTTTGAATAGTAATTTAGGAGAGATACTTATGATTGAAATTGAGGGTACGGTTGAACATATTGTTTACAAGAATGATGAAAATGGGTACATAGTTGCAAGGGTGCAGCATAATAATGAGATCATCTCAATTGTTGGATATATACCATTTTTAGATGAAGGTCAAAGAGTGAGGATACAGGGAGAGTGGGTAACCCACCAGAATTTTGGACAGCAGGTAAAGGTAGAAAGCTGTGAGGAGGTTGTTCCCTCTACCATTGAAGGTATTGAAAAGTATCTTGCCTCTGGGCTTATTCCAGGTGTAGGACCTGTTACTGCAAAAAGGATAGTGGAAAAGTTCGGGAAGGACTCCCTTGATATAATGGAAATGAACCCTATAAAGCTTACTGAAATTGAAGGAATAGGAGAAAAAAAGGCTCAGGGGATTGGGGCCGCCTTTCAAGATCAAAGAGAACTAAGACAAGTAATGATATTTTTACAGAGCTATGGAATTAGTACTTCATATGGCTTAAAAATTTTTAAAAAATTTGGACAGGGTGCTGTAAAAATTGTTAAGGAAAACCCCTATAGATTGTGTGATGAAATATCTGGAATAGGTTTCAAGACAGCTGATAAAATTGCAAGAAATCTAGGGATAGACTTAAATTCTCAATCAAGAATTATGGCTGGGGTTAAATATACACTTTCTATAGCTACTGCTAATGGTCATACTTATATGCCAAAGCTTATTTTATTGGATGAATGTGCAAAGCTTTTAAATGTTCCAGCAGCTGCAATTGAGGATGCTCTTGTTTACCTTGTAACCTCAAAACAGATAATTGGAGAAAATATTGATGGAGACATTGCCATATATTTGACCTCACTTTATTTTTCTGAGCTAGGAGTTGCAAAGAAGCTAATAGAATTATCCTTTTATAAGGATGAGTCAGATTTTAAGGATATAGATAAAGAGATAGAGAAATATGAAGGAGAAAATAATATACAATTTGCAGATGAGCAAAAGGCTGCTATAAGTCTTGGGGTGCATAATGGAGTAAGTGTTATAACAGGTGGTCCTGGTACTGGAAAAACAACAATTATTAAATGCATTATTAATATATTTGAAAAAAGTGGGATGAGCATTGTTTTAGGAGCTCCTACTGGAAGAGCAGCTAAAAGGATGACAGAAACCACAGGTTATGAGGCTAAAACCATACACAGACTCCTTGAAATGCAATTTATGCCAGGAGAGGATGGACCTATGTTTGCAGTAGATGAATCAGACCCAATAGAAGCTGATGCAATAATAATTGATGAGGCGTCCATGGTGGATATACTGCTTATGAATAACCTTTTAAAAGCAATTGCAGCAGGTACCAAGCTTATAATGGTTGGGGACGTTGACCAGCTTCCTTCAGTAGGGCCTGGGAATGTACTTAGGGACATAATTGATAGTGGAGCAATAAATGTAGTCAGGCTTAATAGAATATTTAGACAAGCTGATGAGAGCTTGATTGCTGTTAATGCCCATATGATTAACAGTGGACAAATGCCAATGTTAAATGACAAGGATAAGGATTTTTTCTTTATTCAAAAGGGAAATCCCAAGGATATTTTGGACGAAATGATGGAACTGATTAATCTTAGGCTTCCAACCTTTAAAGAAGGTTTTGATTCAAAGACTGATATACAAGTGCTGTCTCCAATGAGAAAAGGTGAGACAGGTACTCAAAATCTAAATTCTAGAATCCAACA
>JARDZI010000173.1 GCA_029240935.1 Clostridiales bacterium | reverse complement strand
GCTAGTAAGATCCCTGGAAGACCACCAGGTTGATAGGTCAGAGGTGTAAGTGCCGTGAGGTATTGAGCTGACTGATACTAATAGATCGAGGGCTTGATCTAGTATTTTTCCGATAGGAAAATATACTTCATATGATAAAAAGCCGTAAGGCATAAGTTATTTGCTTTGTTGTTGTGCAGTTTTGAGAGAACTAAAGATTTTTGCAATAGCAAAATATCTTACCGATATTTGCTCTGCAGGATTAAGTTTCTCTAATATCTGGTGGCAATAGCCTCGGGGTCACACCCGTGTCACACCCGTTCCCATTCCGAACACGATGGTTAAGCCCGAGCACGCCAATGGTACTATGCTGGAGACGGCATGGAAGAGTAGGTCGTTGCCAGATATAATGTTCCTTGGTAGCTCAATGGTAGAGCACTCGGCTGTTAACCGAGGGGTTGGAGGTTCGAGCCCTCTCCAAGGAGCCATTTTTATTTTTTGAAAACAAAAGTACATATAGATATGTAGGTAAAGTCTTAGATGTTTAGGTGACATCTAAGACTTTTTTTATTGGGTGAATAAAATAGGAAGGATACGTCGCAAGTCATCTATATGTTAACTGAAACAATTTAACTACTATGTGTTGTAGGGGCGAACAGTGTTCGCCAGCAAGTGCCCATTATGATACAGGTATAGTCCAAAATCCTGGTACCTCACGGGCGAACACTGTTCGCCCCTACATAGAAGGCAGGTTCCAGACATTGTCATTCTGAGTTCAGGGTCGAATCTTAAACGCACCTCAAGAAAAGATTCTTCACTATGTTCAAAATGACAAGCACCTTATGACATATAATCCCACAAATGCGACTAAAAATGCTTCTTCCGAATAAAAATCAATCAGCACTTCCACTTATTAGGGTAAGATATAAATGGATTATCCTTTATGAAAAATCTCCAGGGGTAGTGGATAGCTTCCTCTGCATAATCTATGTTTATTCTTGGAGATTCACATATTTCAATTTCTTCATTGTCCCTGCTTTCAACTAGGTACAGTTTGTCACCACATAAATCCTCACCATAATTTGATTTATTTATCCTCATTGCTTTACACAGTTTACCAGGACCGTTTGTCATATTTATTATTGCGCGTTTGTTTAAATCAGAGTAAGGCTTATTATATCTATTAATAGATAATTGGTTTAAGTCAGAGATTGGTTCTAGCGCACGTATTAAAATTGCATTTGGAGTTCCTGTTTCTGCAGAAACTATGTTCATACAATAATACATACCATAGATTGCAAATATATATGCAAAGCCTGGAGGACCATACATTATCTCTACTCTTTCCGTTCTTTTATTATTATATGAATGTGCAGCTTTGTCCTGTGGACCCTTATATGCTTCAACCTCTACTATCCTTCCCATAAGCTCTGTTCCATTATCTTTATGAACTAAATACTTACCAAGAAGTCTTTTGCTCATATCAAGTGTATCACCCTCATAAAATTCTCTAGGGAGCTTTTTCATATTCTACCTCACAAAAATATATATTTCTATTCAATAAGCTTATTATATCAAAATTGTAAAATTTAAATCCAAATATATAAGCAAAGGCTTATAAAACAATTAGAATAGGTTTGTAAATAAATTTAAAATTTTATGACAAATCAGCTATTATATGTTTAGAAATGTAATAGATATTTTTATAAATCAACAATGTTATGTCATTATTTACATAACATTTGGTTTGCGAAATAGGTAAAAAAATAAAGCTAGAGATAGATTTATAATCAATAATATAATCCTATTGCATTTAATAATTGAATTTAATTTTGCAGTTAATTTTATAAAATGATACAATACATGGTGTTACAAAAAGTTTTGATATACTAAATATAGAATTGGAGGGTATATTATGGATTTCAGCCCTAACGCTATAAAGGTTCTTGAGAGAAGGTATTTGGCTAAGGATGAGAAGGGAGTAGTTATTGAAACGCCTCAAGATATGCTTAAAAGAGTATCAAGTGTCATAGCACAGGCAGATAAGGGATATAACGATAAAGAGGATGTTACAGTAACAGAGGAAAAATTCTATAATATGATGGCTTCTCTTAGATTTCTTCCTAATTCACCAACTTTAATGAATGCAGGAAGACCATTAGGTCAGCTTTCAGCATGCTTTGTTCTTCCAGTAGAGGATTCAATGGAAGGAATATTTGAATCCATTAAAAATGCAGCTTTAATACATAAATCAGGTGGAGGCACAGGCTTTGGATTTTCAAGACTTAGGGAATCAGGAGCAACAGTAAAATCAACTGGTGGAGTTGCATCTGGTCCAATAAGCTTTATGAAGGTTTTTAATTCAGCTACAGAGGCTGTAAAACAGGGCGGAACAAGACGTGGTGCAAATATGGCCATTTTAAGAGTTGATCATCCTGACATATTAGATTTTATTAAATGTAAAGAGAATGATAAGGAAATATCTAATTTTAATATAAGTGTTGCATTAACAGAAAAATTTATGAAAGCTGTTGAAAAGGGAGAAGATTATGAGATTCTTGACCCTCATTCAAAGAAAGTTAAGGAAAAACGTAATGCAAGAGAGGTATTTGAATTTATAGTTAAAATGGCATGGAATAATGGAGAGCCAGGAATTGTATTCATAGATAGAATGAATAGGGATAATCCAACTCCAAGCCTTGGAGAAATTGAGAGCACTAATCCTTGCGGAGAGCAACCTCTTCTGCCATATGAGAGTTGTAATCTAGGTTCCATAAATCTTGTTAAAATGGTTAAAACAAAAAATGGAAAGAACTATATTGATTATAATTTGCTTGAAGAAACTGTATTTGACTCAGTTCACTTCCTTGATAATGTAATAGATGTTAACAACTATCCACTTCCTGAGATAGATAAAAAAACAAAGCAGACAAGAAAAATCGGGCTCGGAATAATGGGCTTTGCAGATATGATTATTATGCTTGGGATTTCATATAATTCAGAAGAAGCAGTTGAACTTGCAGAGAAAGTAATGAAATTTATAAACGATAAGTCCAAGGAAGCATCTAGAAAGCTTGCAAAGGTTAGAGGTCCATTCCCTGAATTTGAAAGAAGCATTTATAAGGATGGGGAACCAATAAGAAACGCAACAACAACCACTATTGCACCAACTGGTACAATAAGCATAATTGCTGGAGTCTCCTCAGGCATTGAGCCACTTTTTGCTGTTGCATTTGTAAGAAATGTAATGGACAATGATAAATTGGTTGAGGTTAACCCATACTTTAGGGAAGTACTAGAGGCAAGAGGTTTATACAATAAAGACTTAATGCTTAAGGTTGCAAATGAGGGAACACCATCCCACATTACAGAGTTGCCAAATGATATTAAGAAGGTATTTGCTACTGCACATGATGTTAGCCCAAAATGGCATATAAAAATGCAGGCTGCCTTCCAAAGGCATACGGATAATGCAGTATCAAAAACAGTTAACTTTAAAAATGAAGCCACCATTAATGAAGTTAAGGAAGTATATGAGCTTGCATACAAAATGGGATGTAAGGGAGTTACAATATATAGGGACGGAAGCAGAGGCAGTCAGGTACTAAATGTTGGAGCTCAAGTTAAGGATAAAGTAGTTGAAGTTGAGGATAAACATCAAACAAGGCAAAGACCTGAGGTTACACAGGGAATAACAGAAAAGGTAAGAGTTGGTTGTGGTAATTTATATATAACAGCAAACTACGATGAAAACGGTATTTGTGAGGTATTCACAAATGTTGGTAAGGCAGGGGGTTGCCCATCCCAGTCAGAAGCAACCTCAAGACTTATTTCTGTAGCACTTAGAAGTGGTATGGAAGTAAGCGAGATTGTTGAACAGTTGAAGGGTATAAGATGCCACTCAACATTGCGTCAAAAGTCCAATAACAGTGATATAAAGGTATTATCCTGTCCTGATGCTATTGCAAGGACAATTGAAAAGATTAGAAAGATCAATCCAATTGCAGACGTGGAGATTGCAAAAACAAGTATTCCAGTTGAGGAGGCAATACCAGTTCCAAAGGGAAACAAAAACCAAGCTTCATGTCCAGAATGTGGTGGGGAAATAACTCATCAGGATGGATGTGTAATATGCCCGAACTGCGGTTTTAGTAAATGTGGTTAGAGAATTTTAAATAGATATAGAATCCATGTGAAAAGTAAATAATATTAGTTATGAAAACAACAGGATAAAGTAAACTTTATCCTGTTGTTTTTTATTCTGCTCATAACCATATTAAGCTATTAAAAGTATAATCCACAATATTTTAATAGCTTAATATGGTAATATAATACTAATATTATGGTACATTTTCATTACTAAAGTTATAAAAAATTATATAAATTTAAAACTTATTTAAGAATCATCTCGTTATTATAAACAGATAGGTGGTGGTGACTGTGCAGAATGACATAGAGCTAATAGATGAGATACTTGAAGGAAGTCAGGCCGCAATGGAGGTACTTGTAAATAGATACTATAAAGGGATTTTTTCATACATATATAGGAGTACGGGTCAGTATCATACCTCCTATGATCTTACACAGGAAGTATGTATAAAGATGCTAAAATCAATTCAAAGATTTGATAAGAAAATAGGTAATTTTAAAAATTGGATTTTTAAAATTGCTGTAAATACAGTAAAAGACTATTTCAAAGGTAGCAGCTATAGGGGTTTTAAGGAGATGACTGAGATAGATGAGAATAGGGTTGATGAAGGTGAAAATGTAGTTGAATTCCTCTCACGTGTGTCTAAGAGATGTGAAATTAAAAAAGCCTTAATAGAGCTTCCTGGATATCAAAGAGATGCAATTATACTTAGGTTTTATCATGATATGAAGATAAAAGATATCGCAATAGTTATGGATACAAACGAATCAACAGTGAAATCAAGATTAAAGCAAGGGATGAATAAACTCAAAAACATTCTAGAGGAAGGTGAGAAGGTTGATGAAGGAGAAACTGGATATTGAGTTTACTGAGGATATTAATAAACTTATTAATAATCTGGAGTGTTATGTAGTTAAAATGCCATCGGAATCTGAGATAAATAGTACTATAGATAATCTAAGGGAGCTTGTTCCAAGGAAAAAGAGGAGAACTAGGATATTAGATTTGCTTAAGATGGCATCAAGAGAAGTAGGTTTTATGAGCAGCACTTATTGGCTTATAAGCTTTGCATTATTTATTCTTGGAGCCTATTCTATATGGATGAATGGAGGAAGTATCATAAATAGCAGGAATCCATATATTTCAGCAGTACTTCTGGCACCTGTCCCATTTATACTTGGAATTATTGAAATATTCAGAGGGCGAGAAGAGGGCGTAATTGAGCTGGAGCTTTCATGTAAAATATCCATTGGAGAAATAATGTTTTCGAGACTGATAATTATTTGTATATACAATATACTTTTAAACACAATGTTATCAATAGTTTTTGTCTACTTTAACAGTGGTATTTTGTTGTTGAGAATAACCCTCATGTGGCTGGCTCCATTTACTGTTATATCTGGAATAGGATTAATACTTGTTAGTAGGATGAGGGGGAGCTACGTGGCTGCCATATTTACAGGCCTATGGATGGTTTTAATAATGGCTGTACTTACCCAAAAGAAGATTATGGATAGGTTAATTGGAATTAATATAACAGTTTATGCTGTACTCACAATCATTGGAATCATTCTCATGATAATACAAATAAAGAGCTATTGGCAAAGAGGCAATAGTTTTTTTGAAAGGAGTGTTTTAGATGAAGTTAAAAATTGATGGAATATCAAAGCAATACTTATATAAACAAGCATTGAAGGATTTTTCATTAGAACTAACTGAAGGTGTTTACGGGTTAGTTGGTCCTAATGGCTCAGGGAAAACAACTCTTCTCAGAATTATTGCTGATGTTTTAGAACCAACTGAAGGTAAAATTATGGTTGATGGTCAAGATAAAAACAAGTTGGATGAAAGGTATAGAGAACTCTTGGGATATCTTCCACAGGACTGCAGCTTTTATAAGAATTTTACTGCTTATAAATTCTTGATGTATATAGCCGCACTTAAAGGGCTTGATAAGGACTTTGCATTAAAAAAGTCCATGGAATTATTAAAAATTGTAAATTTGGAGAATGAGTCAGATAAGAAAATTGGAACTTTTTCCGGTGGAATGAGGCAGAGGCTTGGAATTGCTCAGTCACTTCTAAATGATCCTAAAATATTAATTTTAGATGAGCCTACCTCTGGACTCGATCCAAAGGAGAGAATAAGATTCAGAAATCTTATTTCACAGATATCAGGAGATAGAATAATAATCCTATCAACTCACATTGTTTCAGATATAGAATATATTGCAAAGGAAGTAATACTTTTAAAGGAAGGACAACTTATAAGAAAGGATCAGCCAGAAATACTTCTTAAGGAACTTAAAGGAAAGGTTTGGAGTGCATGTATTCCTGAAGATGCTCTTATGGAGATGGAAAAGGATTATAGGATTGGAAATGTTGTAAGAAGGGATGGGGGAGTTGAAGTTAGAATCATATCTGATGTAAAACCGGTAAATAATGCTGTTATTCAGGAACCAAGACTGGAAGATATGTACCTCTATTATTTTGATGAAGAGGTGGAGGATGTGTCATGATGACACTTTTAAAATTT
This sequence comes from Clostridiales bacterium, assembly GCA_029240935.1. Taxonomy (GTDB): domain Bacteria; phylum Bacillota; class Clostridia; order Clostridiales; family Caloramatoraceae; genus JARDZI01. The sequence goes on along the minus strand of JARDZI010000173.1, from coordinate 972 downwards.
GAACTTCAAAAAATATTAAAATGGAAAGGGTTATATATTGCAGCGTTATTGCTAATTTTGATAAATGCACTATATGTTTTTAGCACAAAACCTTCAACTCTTAGCCATTATAGAAGGGCATATAGATATTATAAGGTTGAAGAAGGTTATGTTACAACTGAGAAAATAAGAATAGTTGAAGAGGGTATGAAAGAGCTAAGCAAGCTTTACCATGATGGAATAAGGTTTGATGAGGTAAATCTGGGTAGAAGTATTTTGTATAGGGATATTAATACAGTTGTTACACAAAGAAATGAATACATAAAAGTAATAAGTAATTTAGAATATAATGAGGCAAAAACTGAGAAAGAAGAACTTATCCTTAAACTTTTAAAAAATGTTGGACCATTAGATAGTGCATATTATACAGAGGGTTGGAAAGAAATGACTAAGTTCACATGGAGTATAGGCTACTATTTTACTATAATGTTGGTTCTACTTGGAGTATCCCTAATAATTCCTCAGGAGTATTCTTCAGGAGCGTATATGATAGTTAATTCCACAAAAGAAAGCAGAAGAAAGCTTATTTTTGCGAAAATGGGTGTGGTGATTGTTTATACAGGGATAGTGGCAACTTTATTTGCTGTTACTAATATATTAACAAACTGGTATATTTATGGGCTGGAAGGATGGAATGTACCTTTAAAGTACATCTTTTATGATACTCCCTATAATATAAAAATATGGCAGTTTTTCTTTATGCAACAGCTCTTCCATGTATTAAGTGTATCTATTTTAGGACTATTAACCATGTTAATTTCAATTTTCTTAAAAAAAGGTGTAATGTCCCTTTCATTAGGTGGAATAGTATTTATAATATTTAATGGGATTTCTAGATTGATTGGAGATAAAGGTGTACCAGGTTCTCTAAGCTTTATAATAGGTGATTTCATTGATCTTAGAGGTATATTTACCAGTTACAAAAATATTTAC
>JARDZI010000006.1 GCA_029240935.1 Clostridiales bacterium | reverse complement strand
CTTTTAATTTTGACTCTGTTTATGATAGATGTTGAAATTTAATAATTATATCCCAGCGTCGGGAGCCAGGATTCCGCATTTTAAATGGGGGTTCTCCATGGCTGTGGGGAACCTAAAGCTCAATATTAAACCATAACTTTCTCTTATTTTCCGTAATCTATAATTTCATTAAATAGCTGCTTATTTTGTTCGATTTTTTCTTTTGAGCCTTCTACGAAATAGATATTTTGTTTTAAAATTTTATCTAGCATATCCCCATAATTTCTTATATCCTCTGGTGTAGTTGAAAGTGCTTCTTTTTCAAATTCTAAAAGCTCATTGGAAGAAGAATTTGTAAGATACATTGAATCACAGAGAGCTCCTTCCATAAGAGGGCCAGTAGTCTTTAAATTTACATAATCTTTAACAGCACCTATAATGTAATTTGCCATTTCATCATCTGTTGCTTTAAAGTTTTTAAGATAATCTACGGCACCTTTAAAAGCCTCCAAGGTTTCTTTAAGATTTGGGTCACTCATTGATGCAAGCATAACCCTACCATCAGACGAGAATGAAGATTGAACTCCATAGGCACCACCAGTTGTTCTCACTTTGTTCCATAAATATCCCATATTTAATACATTCTGAAGTACCATCATCTTTCCGCTATATTTATATCCTGCTTTTTTAAAATCTCCTGCTTGTATTATGGTCTGTACTTTTGCTATAGAAGAAAAGGCAGTGTTCTTATCAGGCTGAGCAAAAGTATATTTCTGTTGTGGCAATATCTGCGCATTAATTTCGCCACTTACACGGCTTAATTCTTTTTTAAATATTTGAGCGCTCTCTTCAGCTCCACTGTAGCTTGCCACAAGTCCATTTTTATTGAATACAAGGCTGCACGTATCCTTGAGGTTTTTAGAAATTTCCTCCCACTTTGCATCAAAATTATTGTCTATATCCTGTAAAAATTTATAGTAGGAATATCCTGTAAGCTCATCACTGTATCTTCCACTTTCATTCATATATGAACTCATCCTCATAATTGCAGCAAATCCTGAGCCTGAGGTGAAAATCATTTGAAGTCCTGCTTTATTCTGTTCAATAATCTGTTTAATTTTTTGCCTATCATTAAATTCGCTACTGTTTATAACTTCTTCAACAATATCAAAGGACTTTGAAATATTATCATCTGGCACCATAAAAGATACTGCCATTTTAGGGCTATATTTATCAGGATTCTTACTGTCTGATACTGCTGAAGGAGCAAAAACTACTGGATTTCCCATATGCTGTAACATTCCATTTGAAAGTTCTTGGCTGCTATGCTCCTTTGTATTTACATTTCCAAGCAAAGCTGAAAGTAAACTTAAATAATGCAGTTTATCTTGAGGTACCTTCGATGAATCAAAGTAAAGATTTATACTTGAAAGCCCATTTAAATCTGCATTATGTGTAAGCACATTTATACCTGACTGATTTTCCACCTTATAACTTAAATCTGGTAATTCAGGTTTTATATCTTTAAGTGAAAGCTTTGGCAAAGTTTCAACTGCTTCCTTGGAATCTTCACTTTTCTGCCATGCATTGAAAGCTTCAGTTTCTTTTAAAAGTGAAACATTTCCTTTTTCTCCTATAGTACTTTTGTAAACTTCTAACTTTTTCGTTGAACTTTCAGCATTTCTGCTCTCAAGTCCTGCATCAGGCTTTAATATAACCAATGAATGATAGTTATTTGAAAGTAAGTATTTATTAATCAAATTCTGAAAATATTTATTTTCATCTGATTCCTTGATTTTTTTCATCACACTGTCTGTTTCAAAATACATTGTGGGGTCTTTATCATATATCCATGTAGCTAGTGCAGTCTGTGATAAAATAATGCCATTTCCACCAAGCATAGGTGTTAAAAGTTTTTCATAACGAATGCTTATATCATAAGATGCTAAAGCAGATTTAAGAAAATCCTTATCAAATCCATTCTTAGAAATATTCTGTAGGGTATTTAGAATAGTTTTTTGAAAGACTTCCTTTGAGGCTTCATCAGAATTAACAGCATTAATAGAAAATACTGGTTGAATACCTTGAATAGAAAATGAAGAGCTTACATTCTCTGCAATATTACTGTCAGTTAGCGCTTTTTTTAGTGGAGCATTGTCTGTTCCCATAAGTAGATAACTTAAAAAGCTCAATGCAGTATTTGTCTCTTTATCTTCAATATTACCTGTTACATAATTTAATGAAAGGTATGTTTTCTCTTTTGTATCACTACCCTGTGCCACAGGATAAATTACTACTTTTTCAGGAATATTAGATAAAGGTTTTTGAGTCTTAATAGAAGTATCTACAGCAACCTTGTCAAATTTGCTTAAATAATTCTTATCAATAAACTGAAGATATTTTGCTATATCTAATTTACCATACAAATATATATAGCTGTTTGATGGTGTATAATTCCTTTTGTAGGTTGAAATGAATTGATACTCTGAAAGAGTAGGAATAGCATCTGGGTTTCCACCAGAATCCCACTTATTAGAAGTATCGGGGAAAAGTGACTGATTTACTGCATTACGTAAAAGCCACTGTGGATCGGAGTAATTTCCTTTCATTTCGTTGTAGACAACACCATTAACTGAAAGATCAGAATCCTTTGATGGAAGCTCATATCTCCAGCCTTCCTGCTTAAATATGTTAGAATTAGTAGTTAAATTTGGGTAAAATACTGCATCTAAATATACTCCCATAAGATTTTCAAGGTCCTGTTCATTTGTACTTGCCACGGGATATGTAGTATAGTCAGTACTGGTCATAGCATTTATGAATGAGCCTAAAGAGCCTTTAAGCATTTCTTTGAATGGAGATTTTACTGGATAATTCTTAGATCCATCAAGGACTGAATGTTCAATAATATGGTTTACTCCTGTATTGTCTGAAACAGGAGTACGGAAAGTAATATCAAAAACTCTTTGGGTATCTTCATTTTTAATATACATCAGTTTTGCACCTGTTTTTACATGAGTAAAAATCATAACTGTAGAATCAATGCTTGGTTCATCTTTAACTGAAGTAAGCTGAAATCCATAATAGCTTTTTCCTACTTCATTTCCTATTGTAATATCTGTATCTGCTGCATAAACAATATTATTAACAAATGCTCCATTACATAAAGAAAATAGCATGAGAAATGTTAAAATTACACTAACAATTCTTTTCTTAAAAGTTTTCATTTTTAAGTCCCCCTTAATTATATTTTCTCTCCTATAAACTTATATCCTGTCCTCCATATAATTGAATAAAATTGCTATTTTTGCAGATATCTCTTTTTTTAAATCCTCCAATGCTCCTTACTTGCGGATACCCAATAAACCGGATATTTACTCTTTTTAATATACTCTTTAAAATACCTGCAATTGCTTGATTAGCTTCAACCATTAATAGTCTTTCAGTTATTTTTCCTTGTTACAAATATTATTATATACCTATTTGTGAATATTTTGTCAACCTTAATAAAATTTTTATAATTATGGAATACAAGGGATAGTTAACAATATTATTCTTTATTTATAAAATAGAAAAAAACGGAAGCATTTATAAAATGCTCCCGTTTTTTTCTATTTTATAGGTTTATATTACCACAAAATGGGCAGAAATTCAAGTCTAGTAGTTATTTGGGATATGTGATATTAAATATAGTGGAGGTGAATAAGTATGGAACAAAAAAGTATGACGGCACTTGTAAGTGCTTTTTCAAGAGTATATCATCACAAGAATAATATGGTAAGGATTTTTGATGATAGTTTTGGTGAAAAAATTTTATCTGAAGATGAATATCTACAAATTTCAAACAGCATGAAGCAAGGAATCAAATTCTTCAATCCGACTTTCAATGGGAATGATGAAGAAGCTCTGGGATGGATTGTTGACAATCAATTATCACCATCTCCTTTAGGTAGATCTGCTTATGTAGAAAAAATGCTTGGAAATGCTGTTAGTGTTGGTGCAAAACAATATCTTATTTTTGCAGCAGGATATGATACATTTGCATATCGCCAGCCTGATTATGCAAAATCTCTACAAATATTTGAAATTGACCATCCATTAACCTCGAAAGATAAGCAAACTCGAGTTAATGCTGTAATGAAAGACAAAATAACAAACTTACACTATATTATGGCAGATTTTACACAAGATAACTGGCAAGAGGAGATTCTATCCTACACTGAATTTGATAAATCAAAAATTAGCTTTTGCAGTTTACTTGGAATCAGCTATTATCTTAAAAAACAGGACTTCAAAAAACTTATTTATATTATTTCACAGCTTGTTCCTGAAGGAAGCAGTATTGTATTTGACTATCCAGACCAGGATACTTATACTGAAAAAGCAGGTGAGCGTACTAAAAAGCAAGTAATGATGGCGAATGCTACTGGTGAAAAAATGTTTGCAGCCTACAGCTATAATGAAGTGGAAGAACTGTTGTCTGGTTGTGGTTTCTTGATTTATGAACATTTAGAGCCAAGTGAGATTACAGAGCAATATTTTAAAGAGTACAATAATGCAAATCCAATCCATCCAATGTCTGCATTTGATAATGTAAACTATTGTCTTGCTGTTAAATGTTAAGCAAATTCATAATACCTATAATATCTAAGAGCAAATGCAGCTTATGTTAATTGGGATACAGGAAAATAAGTAATAGGTATAAAAGGTGAAGGGTTTACCATTAAAAAGGCGAAATATAGGGAAGAAAGCTTAGTTTGCTAATTTAGGATTTATAGAAAGTGAAGTGATATAAATGAAAAGAACTCAAGACTTTTTTAGAGGCTGCCTTATAGGTGGGGCAATAGGTGATGCACTAGGCTGGCCTGTTGAATTTCTTAAATATGAAAGCATATTATCAAGGTATGGAAAGGATGGTATCCTTGATCTGGTACTATCCCAAAATGAAAATGCAGAGGTTACTGATGATACTCAAATGACCCTTTTTACAGCAGAGGGTATACTCCGAGCTGAAACAAGAATTAATGAAAAGGAGATTTGTGATCCACCCTCTGTTGTCTATTTTGCATATCTAAGGTGGCTAAATACTCAGGATTATCCAAAAATAAAAGAATTTGACTGGATATACGATGGCTGGCTCTTAAATGTTAGAGATCTTCATAACAGCAGAGCACCGGGTAACTCCTGTCTATCTGCACTTTTAAGTGAAAAGCTTGGAACTATTGACGAACCCATAAATAACAGCAAGGGCTGTGGTGGAGTAATGAGGGTTGCACCTGCAGGCTTATTCTACTCAAAAGAAGAAGTATTCCAAATGGCAGCAGAATTTGCAGCCTTAACACATGGACATCCCTCTGGATATTTGTCAGCAGGAGCTCTAGCCCTTATAATTGCTTGCATAATAAATGGGGAAGACATAGAATCAGCTGCAAATAGTGGATTAACAGAGCTTTCAAAGCATGAGGGGCATGAGGAATGCTCGAAATCCCTGAAGGAGGCAATTGATCTATCTCATATGGATATGAAACCACTTGATGCAATTAAAAAACTTGGAGAAGGCTGGGTAGGTGAAGAAGCCTTGGCAATATCTGTTTATTGTGCATTAAAGTATAGAAATGATTTTAAGCTGGCACTTATAACTGCAGTAAACCACAATGGAGACAGCGACAGCACTGGAGCAATAACTGGAAACATATTAGGAGCGTACCTTGGAGTTAACTCTATTCCTAGAGATTGGATTGAAAAGGTAGAGTTAAAGGATGAGATTATTCAGGTCGCTGATGATTTATTGACCAGATATGAGGTAGGCAAGAAATGGTGGGACAGGTATCCCGGATATTAGGAGAAAGTAGGTTGATGCCAGTGGTACTGCACCAATGAGCAACAAATAGGCCCTTAGTATTGAGTGATCCTTAAAAACTGAAATAAGGATCACTTTTATTTATTGCCTAAAAGCATAACATGTTATATAATATGAATAATACATAACACGTTATGCTTTTAGGAGGGGAAAAATGGAGATCACAGGATTTGATAATAAATATATGGTATATGGGATGCTTTTTGCAGTAAGCAACAGAATACAGACTTTTGGAGATGAACAATTTGAGGATATTACAATGAGGCAGCATTTTATGATGATTGTATTGGGATTGTTTGGAGGAAAGTCACCTACATTAAAGGAACTTGCTGATGCTGTGGGATGTTCCTATCAGAACATAAAGAGGATGGCAGCTAATTTAGAAAAGAATAAGTATGTAACAATTGTTGAGGATGATATGGATAAACGTAAACGCCATATTGTTATGACAGATAAGCTTCGCCGAATGGGAGAGGACAATATGAAAATGACACAAACATTTATGGAAGGCTTATATTCCGGTATAAGTGATGAGGAGCTTGGTAGTGTAGTAAAGGTTTTAAAAAAGATGGAAAAAAATATTACGAACATGGGCGGAGCGGGAAAAGAATGAAATTTGAAATTAGTCAGGGGGTAAACGTAGTATGAAAGCGATTCTGCCATTGGAAGTAAAGTATGCACCAATAACAAAACTAGCTTTAATTAATTTTGAAAAGAATCCTGATAATGTATATTGCGGACTTGAACTGCAATATGTTGATGGAGAACCACTTGGAAAAGGTTATCGTGTAATTGCCTATCGTAGGGATAAAAGTGTTGATGTTTATGATGAGAAAACTTTAAAATTCATACCCGATGAAAAGTTTGATGTGACACAGAAAGGATTAAAGAATCATGTTCAAACTCAGTTTGAAAACACATGTTTTGACAGTCAAAAGGGAAATGTACATATGAGTTTTACTTTTATGGACTGTGATAATCGGAAAATAGAAGTTGATATTTTAGAACATGCAAAGAAAAAAAGTATTCCAATGAATTTGCTGGCGCCTATTGGAGTTGGTTCAGAGTCCCCTACCTATCTTCCAGTATTCTTTTTGTATGATTTTGATTTTGTGAGAAGAGGAAAAACAGAAGTCAAGGTATCTATAAATGGGAAAAAAATGAAGTTAGATCCATTTCCATTTCCTATACCTATGAATATGCAATGGAGGTATTACACCAGATATTCAATGGATAGCCAGATTGTTGAGTTTTTAAATACTGATTCTAAAAGGGTAAGAATCATAGAATTAAATGAAGAAAAACAATATATAGAGGAAGCAGTAGAGTACCAGTTCACAGATTGTAATGGAGATATGGCTTTATCTGAGATTTATATTAAGTGTGACCAACATCCACTTAAGGTTGTGTTTCAACCACCTGTATCATTAGAATCTCACAATGGAAAATTTCATATAATTCCAGACCCTCAGATGGGAAGTATTGATGGAAGCTATCAGGTGACAAAGCAGGATGAGATTATAAGGATAACAGTTGTGCCGGATAAAGGCTGGACAGTTGTTCCAAATTCAACAATTTCAAAAATGATTTTGGGAGAAAAATCTGTATTCGGTAGTTGGAGTAAGAAATACATATACGAACAGAAAATCAACATAAATAATCTAATATCTGAGGCTAATTGGATAAATGGGAATATTGGTAGCAAAAAAGGATAGAGCAAGCGGTGCTGTCTATCCTTTTTTCTATTTTCCTCTAAAACTAATGTTATAATAAAAATGGGAATCATATTTATATATACAATTGTAGAAATTCACAGTGTTACCCACTACATGAAAGGAGATCATCCATGAATACAATACTTGAAAATAAAATTTTAAAAATACAAATATCAGAAAAAGGCGCTGAGCTTACAAGCCTTGTAAAAAAGAAGAATAATTCAGAGTACATATGGCAGGCAGATCCTAAATACTGGGGGAGGCATGCGCCCATACTCTTTCCTATCGTTGGAAAGGTAAAAAACAATAAATATAAAATAGGAAACAAAGAGTACAGTCTTAATCAGCATGGATTTGCAAGGGATTTGAATTTCAATATAAAAGAAAAGTGTAGTAACAGTGTTCTTTTTATATTAAGTTGGAGTGAGGAAACACTAAAGGTATACCCTTATAAATTTGAGCTATATGTGAAATATCAGATTCAAGACAGCAAGGTTGATATATCCTATACAGTTAAAAACCAAGATGACTGTGATATATATTTTTCAATAGGGTCACATCCCGGATTCAACTGCCCAATGGATGGTAGTAATGACATATTGAATTTTGAAGACTACTACTTTGAATTTGATAAGGTTGAAAATACAGACAAAATGCCAATAAGCAGTGAAGGACTTATAAAAAGAAAAGCAGAACCCTACTTGGAAAACACCAGCATAATAAAGCTTTCAAAAGAGCTCTTTGCCAGTGATGCAATAGTATTTGAAAATTTGAAATCAAATACTATTACATTAAAAAACAACAAAAATAAGGATACTGTAACAGTAGACTTCACAGGCTTTCCATATTTAGGCCTCTGGTCAAAGCCTGGTGGAGCACCCTTTGTATGCATAGAACCATGGTTTGGTCATGCAGATTATGAGGATTTTGATGGTGACTTCAGGGAAAAAGAAGGTGTACTAAAGCTTGGAGTTAAGGAGGGTTTTAGCTGTAAATATTCAATTTCAATATAGGAAAAAGCCTTCCAAACTTCAGCCGAATACAGCCTTAACACATGGACATCCCCCTGTTTATAGAGTATAAAAATAGCATAAATACTGGGTATTTATGCTATTATAAACCAGATAAAGGACCCTTATTTCCCTTCAAGAGCTTGAACTATCATCCTGGTAAGTTTATGAGAATTACCAGCTCCAAATACAATGATAATATCTCCATCTTTTGCTTTTGTAGAGAGCCTATCAGCAATTATATTAAAATCCTCTATATAAGAAGCCTTGCCTGGATCCATTTTATTAATGACTAAATCTATATTGACAGGCTCTAAATTTTTCTTGATTTCTCTTCCCACAAAGGTTTTGGTTAGGATGACTTCATCCGCTTTGTTCAATGCATCTGCAAATTCATTTAAAAACAATTTTAGTCTTGAAATCTGATGAGGCTCAACTACTGCATGTATGGTTTTATTAGGATAAACAGTTCTGAAGGTATCTAAAACCGAAGCTATTGCAGTGGGATGATGGCCATAATCATCAAACACTTTGATTCCTCTCACTTCCTCAATTAATTCAGTTCTTCTACCAATACCCTTGTATTTCTCAAAAACTGTTTTGAGCTCTTCCATACCAACTCCTAATTCTAAGGCAGCACAGAGCACCCCTAAAGAATTAGAAACATTATGTTCACCTATAAGACCAAGCCTAAAATTCTCTTTAAGGTTTAGTCCGTAAACATCAAATTCCACATTGTGTTCATTAAATTTTTTGATTTCTCCTCGATATTCAGCATTGAATGGAAAATCGAATCTATCCTTCAGATAATATCCAATTACTTTAACATCCTTTTCTTGAAGCCAAGTCTTCATTTCTAGCAGGATATCTCTGATTCCCTGGCTTTCTTCATTGACAACAAGGATACCAGGGTGTTTTATGTTTTTGATAAAGCTTTTAAAGGCAGCCTTGAATTGGGTAAAGTCCTTAAAAAATTCAGGATGATCCATCTCAACATTATTGATAATAATTAAAGCTGGGGAGTAATTTAAGAAATTGCAGTTAAATTCATCTGCTTCACAGACAAAATATTTAGAATCAGATAATCTGAAACCCCCTCCCCAGGGCTTGTATATGGTTCCTGCCTCTACAATAGGATCAAGGCCACCAGCTTCTAGTGCTAATCCCATTAAAATAGTTGTAGTGGATTTTCCATGAGTACCTGACACTCCTATAAGAAATTTATCCTTATGTAGATATTTTCCCATGAACTCCTGCCATGTCATTAATATATTTCGATCTCTGCCTTCAACTATTTCAGGATGATCGGGATTAATGTCGAAAACTGCAGGAGTAACCGCCAAAATATCAACATCCTCCAGGTGTTCCCTGCTGTGTCCTATCTTAATATCAATATTACTTTCCCGTAGTGCATCACAATAGTAACTTGGTTCATTAAAATCACAACCAGATACTTCAAATCCTGATTTCTTTGCTATTACTGCAATAGGTGCCATTCCACTTCCACCTATACCCATAAAGTGCACATGTAATTTTTTATCCATATTTAATACTCCTTAAAAGTTTCTTAATCAGATTCCTTAAGTTTTTATTATATCATTATATGGGTATAGATGCTATATTGTCACATTCCCTATGTTATTATAAGAAAGCTGGCATTTTAATTAAAATTCCTCCCTTACTGCTTCTATTAAGTTATCCCGCTTCATTCTTCTAAGAGGTGATAAGACTGAAAGATAGCCGATTATCATGGCTCCAGCGGCGGCAATTAGTATGGAATCCAGGGGGAGTCTGTAGCTTTGTTCCCTAATATCGCTTACTCCTCTATACAGCATGTAGGAAAGGAGTAGCCCAATCACAGATCCGTAGAAGCTTCCCATAACTCCATAGAGGATACCTTCAAGAGATATTATTTTTCTAAGTCCCCTTTGGGTAAGGCCTATGGACTTAAGTGCTGCAAATTCTCTTCTTCTCAGTATAATATTTGTGGTGAGAGTATTTATGATGTTTACACTTCCTATTAAGGATACAACAATAACAAATCCATATAGGAGTATTTTAACCATTAGTATAACTGATGTATTTGATCTGTTCATATCAATAATATTTATAAGCTTCAGGTTATTTGAAGTATTAATTATATTCTCTATATTTTTTTTAGCTTCACTTTCAAATTTTGTATCCTTTAGCTTTATATTTAATCCAATAGGATTTATGCTTTTAGAGGTAAGTCTTTCAGCTACTTCTCTTGTGGCTATTATTTTTAATCCCTTTGATTCTCTCTTATAGGAAAAGGGATTGTCTTCAAGAACAGCCAGAACTTTAACTTTGTTAACCTTGCCCTTTCCAAATTCATATTTCATATTGCCTTCCTCTGTAAGTTCCACTAGCTGAAGGAGTATTTCATCGCCTGGTTTTAAATTTACTAAGGGGCCATAGTATTTGTTCTCTGTCTTTGGATTAAGTACTATATTCTTACCTATGATTATTACACCATTTTCCCGATTCAAGCTTTCAATATCAATGCTCCCTTCCTTGAGGTAGTCTTTGGCGATCTCAAGAGATTTATTATCATAAACAACCACAGAGCCATTTAATAAAGTTTTATTTTCATCCTTGTAGCTAATATCACTGTAGATGCCGAAGTCCTTTATCTCTTTAACCTCTTTAGCTTTATCAACAGCCACATTAAGTGAGTCTACATTAAATACATTGTAGGTGGTATCTATTTGGGGCAGCTTATTTATATTCTCTATGATATTTTCATCTATAACTGCATTTGAGTCACTGCTGGAAATAGAAAAGTGTATATTACTTGACTCGTTAGTATCACTGTAAACGTTTAGGGACATATCCATAAAGGATTTAAAGCCTATGAAAAGGGTTACACTTATTACTATTGAAAATACAGTAATCCTGTATCTCTTTTTATTTCTTTTGATGTTCTTAGCTGCTAGAGCCCCTTCAAAACCAAATATTTTCCCCATAATCAGGCTTTTTCTTCTTTTAAGCTTTTCCTTTGTTATGGAGCTTCTGCTGCTTATAGCAATCAGTGGTGATACTTTTCCTGCAAATATAGCTGGAAGAAGGGCGGATATATAAATTGAACCTAGTCCAATTAGGATACCTATAATTACAACATCTGTTGAAATCCTGGGGGAAATAAGGTTAAGGTTACCCCCTCCAATTATCTTAAAGGCCAAATCTATTCCATAAAGGGCAGCTATTCCAAAACCAATACCAAGGGGTATTCCTATAGAAGCAAGGAGTGTGGCCTCCTTTAATATTATTTTCCTAATTTGCTTAGGTGTGGAACCTACAGCCCTTAAAAGTCCGAACTGCTTTATCCTGTCTACCACTCCTATTTGAAAGGCATTATATATAACGGCTATAGTTGAAAGAACAACAATTCCAATTATTATTGCAACCACAGATACCATGCCTTTGGGCATACCTTGACCCTGTACTACAATAAGATTTCTATTCTCTATAACTGATTCATTATCTGAGAGTTTCTTAAGTTCATCAATATTTTTCTGCAGCATTCTATCTAGCTGCAGTTCAACTAATAATATTTTCTCCTCCCCATTTACATCAGGATTAATTGTTAATATCTCTCCTATTCTCTCATCCTGATTTTTATAGGTATCATTTAATATTCCCACAAGGGCGTATTCCTTACCCTTTATTTCTATAATGTCTCCAAGCTTGCCATCTGGTTTTACCTCATCAAGAAACCACCTCTCCACAGCAGCTTCAGCTTTTGTTTCTGGGAATCTTCCTTCCTTGAGCTTGTATGGCATAAGCCCTAGTCCATCATCACTTGCGAAGACTTCTCTAAACTTGAGATTATCACTAATATTTACTTCACTGCCAGCAGTATAGGTTCCGCTTCTTAAAACGATGGGATTGCTTTTTATTTTTGTTATAAGGTTGTCATCTACATTTTTGTACATTACATGCCAGGAACCATAGATATTTTTCATGTCCTGTATTTGGGCTTCCTGCATGCTCTTAAGGAAAAATCCTATGGCGGATATAAGGGATACAGAAAGTATAATCCCTATTAAGGTTAATGCTGTTCTCTTTTTATTGGCTCTCAGGTATTTACCTGTTATTTCTTTATAGCTTTTGATCATCTTCCTCGCCTCCTAGTTCTGCTTTAAGTATTTATCTGAAACTACTGCACCATCCATAAGGGTTATTATTCTGTCTGCTGTTGATGCAATATTAATGTCGTGGGTTATAAGTATAAGGGTTTGATTATACTTCTTTGCAGAAAACTTTAGAAGATCAATTACTTCCTTTGAATTCTTGCTGTCCAAATTTCCTGTTGGCTCGTCTGCAAGTACTATTGAGGGCTTGTTTAGAAGGGCTCTTCCAATTGATACCCTTTGCTGCTGCCCTCCAGAAAGCTCAGAGGGGAGATGGTGCTTTCTATCCTCAAGTCCTAAAAGTTTTATGACATCTGCTAAGAATTCCTTATCCACCCTGTCATTATCCAAAAGTGCAGGAAGGGCAATGTTCTCCTCCACATCCAAAACAGGCAGCAGGTTAAAAAACTGAAATATAAAACCTACCTTTCTCCTTCTGAATATGGCAAGCTTTTCTTCCCCATAGCTGTATATGTCTTCTCCATCAATGATTACCTTCCCCTCTGTAGGCCTGTCAAGACCACCTAGAAGATGAAGGAGAGTACTCTTTCCTGAACCAGAGGCTCCTATAATAGCAACAAACTCACCCTTGTTTATGGTTATGTCTATTCCTGCAAGGGCCTCAACCTTGTTTCCTTCCATTCCATAGATTTTCTTTAATCCTTGAACCTTTAAAATCTCCATGTTTATCCTCCTGAAATACTATTTTTTTATTTACAACAATTTGTGATTTGTCATTTCTATGAAAGTCCACATTTGTCATACTGAGTGTAGTGAAGAATGATGGCGTAAGGCTATCATTTATCCTACTGCAGTAATCTATGTTAATTATCATTATATCCAGATTATACATCATACTCCATGACTATCCTCTTACAGAAAAAAAGTTATCTTACAGTTTAGTAAGATAACCTAAATACTAATATTTTAAAAAGGTAATAATAAACCTTGTACCTTCATCCATATCGCTTCTTGCCTCAATGTATCCTCCATGTCTTTCAATTATGGACTTAGCAAGGGACAACCCTATTCCTATGGAATCACTCTTGCTTGAGTTTTTTCCCTTGTAGAATCTTTTGAAAATATTGGCCAGATCCTCTTCAGAAATTACCTCACCAGTGTTTTTAACAGTAATCCTTGTATATACAGGATTCTCCTCCAGGTCTATTGCAACATTGCCCCCTTCAGGGGAATGCTCTATACCGTTTTTAACTACATTGATTAAAGCCTCCTGAAGCCACAGCCTGTCATGCATTAGGAGTATATCCTCCCTCTGAATAAAATCTATTCGAACCCTTCTCTCCAGCGCCTTGCTTTCAAGTGTTTCTATAACTTCCTCCAGGGTTTCATTTAAGCTTTGATCCTCTATTTCAAGCTCTATAGCATTAGCATCTATTTTTGCCAGCTTAAGAAAGCTCTGTATAAGCCATCTCATTCGGTTAAGCTGGCTTTGGGTATTTTTTAAAAAGGTCTCCCTCTGCTGGCTGCTTAATTCCTTGTAAAGCATTATGTCATTATACAGAATCATAGTGGAAAGGGGAGTCTTAAGCTGATGGGAAATATCAGAAAGAAGGTCCACCAAAAACTCCTTTTCCTTTCTCAGGGCAGATATATTACCCCTGATAACCTCTCCCATCATATTAAAGGACTGTGCAAGCTTTGATAAATCCCCCTCACTTTTCTCGCCAAACTTGAGATTATAATCTCCCTCAACAATCCTTTTAGCTGCTGAACTGAAATCCCTCATGTTATTATAAAAATAACCATGCTGAAGATAGTTCATCAAAAAAAGCAGTCCTGTTAGGGCAAGTCCAAGAATAAGTATGTAAAATATACTGCTAGAAAAGCCCTCCTTTATATAGGGAAAGAGACTTACATCAAGGCTTTCTTGTAATCCATACTGCCTTAATATATCTATGCCATGGGCTTCCTCCTCAGAGGTCAGCTTGCCTGTCATAAGGGGCACAATCTCACCTTCAAGCTGTGGAGCCTTCTCAATCACCTTTGCAGTTATGCCGCCCATAACCCTTATGTAATCCCTTCTCAAATTTTCATTGTTAGCCCTTATAACCATGCTGCTGCTCAATATAAATATTGCCATAACAGCAAGCAGGGTGATGGAGCTTTTTTTTATTTCTGGATTATTAAAATAACTCCTCATAGTTTTACTCCTTCGTAACATCCTTATTCCATTTATATCCCAGTCCTCTTTGGGTCATAATATACTGGGGCTCCTTAGGATTGTCCTCAAGCTTTTCCCTTAACCTTTTTATATATACTGAAAGGGTGTTCTCATCAAAAAAAGCTCCTGCGCCTTCTAAAAGCTCACCTAATATTTCTTCTCTCTTCATTAAAATTCCTGGCCTTGACATGAATATTAAAAGAAGCTTGTACTCCTGTGCTGTAAGAGCAATCTCCATTTCACTTTTTTTTACAAGAGCAGTTGTAGTATCCAGCACAATATCTCCACTGACAAGCCTCTTACCAATGCCTGTATTCCTTGAATTCCTTCTAATAATCGCCCTTATTCTGGATATGAGCTCCTTTACCCTAAAGGGCTTGGTTATATAATCGTCCCCACCTATTTCAAAGCCAAGTACCACGTTGACCTCCTCATCAAGTGCAGTCAGAAATATTAGGGGAACATCACTTTTTGTCCTGATATATTTACAAAGCTCGTATCCGCTTCCACCTGGGAGGTTCACATCCAATATTACAAGATCTGGATTTTCGTTTTCAAAAATCCTCTTTCCTTCATTAAAGCTGGAGGCTCTTAACACCTCATAGCCTTCATCAACTAAAGTAAACTCTATACCAAGGGCCAATGCTTCATCATCCTCAACCAACAGCAGTCTGCTCATCTTTATCCCTCTCTTCCTAATAAATAGTTGCATATCCTGCTTCTTCTATTTTGTTTCCATTTTGCCCCCCTGTCAAGTTAATATCTTTTTCTAAGGTATGTTTTCTAAAAAAAAAGGTGACAGTTAACACTCGTTAGCTTGAACAATATTATTACATAATCACCTCCACATATGTCAATAATCATAAAAAATAATATTTAGAGGTGATTATGCAATGCCTAGATTAGCTAGAGAAAAAACAAGTGCAGAAAGTTTTGAGAGCAATTTTAAGTACTTGATAAAACAGCTTCCTTTTGGTAGATTTAAAGAAGAGTATGATGAAATTATAAATTAGTATCTCCAAAATACTCTTCAATCTAGAATTTTTTTATGGAAAGGAATGATTAAGTGAAGCCAACTATTTTATTTTTTAATTTTAAAGATAAACCTCGCTTTGATAAAATTATTAGAGCTATATTGCCACTTAAGATAAAGATAATAAAGGTGAATAGGGAGGATTATTTACAGCCAATTAGCTATCTCATAGGGAAAAAGGATATTGATTCTACCCTGGAAAAATATAATGGCCCAGAGCTAGATAATGAAATGCTTTTGTTAGCAGATATGACAGATTCACAAATAAATCAATTATTGGGTTCTTTAAGAAAAGCAGGTGTGGCTATTAATTTAAAAGCTGTTTTAACAGAAAATAATCAATATTGGAACACATTACAATTATATGAAGAATTAAAAAAAGAAAATGAAGCTTTAAACACGTTATAATAGTAAATTAAATAATTTTGAAAAAATAATGTAGCATATGGGAGTTTTCCTGTATGCTTCTTTTATTACTCCTGCCTAAGCTACATAAGATTAGTAACTTTAATAAAATATACCCATGATTAAAACCAAGTTCTCCAATAAAAATATCAACCCAAAATTGATGTTAATCAACAAAATATTTCTAAAATATAGTAACATATGTAAAAATAATGTACTATTAATAATATAATGTAAAAATAATTATATTTGAGGGATATGTTTTGGGAGGGGGAGGAAGTATGGACAAGCCATATATATTGATGAAGGATGGAATAATAATAGATGTAAATAACTTATTTCTGGAATTATCATGTTATAACAGTGAAGATTTAAAACACAAACCCTTCGGTTTTATATGGAAGGATTTGCTGCGTATCAGTGTAGAGCCTGGTTTTACAAATGGGTATCAAGAAGCATATTTGTTTACTAAATCCCTCGAAGCAAGACATATAGATATCAAAACAGAGATACAAATTGAGTCAAACAACAACATCATATATACTTTTTTAGAAAAGCCTCAATCAAGGCTTGAAAATATTTTTTTATTCATAGAAAATCTCTATTTCAGGGGTACAACTGGTGTAGCTATTTATTCAATCCCTGATTTAATACTTCTTAAGGCAAATCAGGTGTTGCTAAATTTTCTTGATAAGCCCTACAACGATGCAAACAATAGTATTGGGAAAAATGCAGCAGCCATTATAAGTGGTTTTAAGGGAAGCATGCTTGAAAGAAATTGGCACAATGTTATTAAAACTGGGGAAGTATTTGACGTTAAGGAAATGCCCTATAAAGGCTTCAAAAGGGGTACTACCCACTGGAATATGAGGGTTGTGCCAATATCTGAGGATGGAGATGTTCAATATCTGATTCAAACTGTTGATGAAATAACTCATACCGTCCTTAATAGAAAGAAAATGGAAAAACAAGCGGAGATAATTAAGCAGCAAAAAGAACAGCTTGAAGTAATAATTGAAAATATGACCGATGCCTTATGTGTAATTGATAATAAAGGGAATTTCTTAAGAACAAATAAAGCTTTTAAACGTATTTTGGGAAATAGATTTCAATCAAATCCTGAAGCAAAAAATGTGGATGACACTGTTAGACATGGGCAGTTATATTGTGATGAAAATGGTAAAGCCCTTTTACCTGAAGAACTTCCTCCATTAAAAGTTTTAAAAGGTGAAAGAGTAGAGAAGCAAAGAGTTATGTTTAAGGACGAGGGAAAAGAAATTGTTGTCAACACCTTTGCTACACCTATATTTGATGAAAATGGTGAACTTCAATATGGAATATTATTAGGCCATGATATAACTGATGTGATAGAGAATAAAAAACTGATTAGCAAACAGAAGGAAGATCTTGAAGCCTCCATAGAATTAAAGGACGAGTTTCTATATCTTATAACACATGAATTCCGAACACCAATGGCAGTAATAAGCAGTGCACTGCAAGTAATTGAACTAATGTATAGGTCAGAGATAAGTGAAAAAGTGGGGAGATATCTAAAAATGATCAAGCAGAATACTAACAGACAGCTTAGGCTGGTAAATAATTTACTTGATATCACCCGCATAAGTTCAGGCAGTATAAAGATGAACATGAGCAGCTTTGACATAGTAAATGTTGTACAAACAATTGTCAATTCAGTTCAACTGTATGGACAGCAGAAGCAGGTTGCCATAAGCTTTAATTCAACCCTGGAGAAGAAGGATATTTTTTCAGATGAAGAGAAGATTGAACGCATATTACTTAACCTCTTATCAAATGCCTTAAAGTTTACCCAAAGTGAAAAGTCAATAAATGTGACTCTGTCAGCAATAGAATATAAAGACAAAAGTATGATATCCATAAGTGTGAAGGATGAAGGCATAGGTATACCTGAAGAAAAGCAAAAAGTCATATTTGATCGCTTTGGACAGGTAGACAGCAGTCTGTCCCGCAGAGCAGAGGGCACAGGCCTTGGACTTCATCTTGTAAAGCTTATGGTTAATGCTCTGGATGGGGAGACAATACTAAGAAGTGAAGTTGGCAGAGGAAGCACATTTACTGTATTGCTTCCAGTTCGTGAATCAATTGCCTCCATTGAGGAAGCAACAAGTGATGAAATGAACCTTAAATTAATGTCTAGAAATGATAGAGTTATTGAATCAGTAGTAATTGAGTTTTCGGATATATATTTTTAAATAAAATAATAGCTAAAATAAAAAGCTCCATGCTGGATGAAGGCAGCTGCAAGGAATTCTGCTGTAATTGGCATTAGGCCCAGAGTTTGAAGTAGAGGTAACACTTGTTTTTACAGATTGCTTTTATGATTAGAATTTATGGAGTATACAGCAACTCTGGATAGGGATTTGGTAAATACTCTGCCATTACTATTACTACACTACTTTCCTTCCAGTCTATTATAAACAGTAAATGCATCTGTGATATTATATTGTTCAGTCCCATGACCTCCCTTTGCACCTGCAGTTACAAGAATATATTCTTTACCATCCTTTCTTGCAAGGCTGGCGAGACATAATCCTGCTTGTTCTGTATAACCGGTTTTTCCACCTAGAATTTTTCCTCCTTCAATGGATGAATCAGTTATGTTTTTAAACATGGTACTATGCAGTGTGATGCCTTGATTATGCCTGTTTGTTGGTTCTGTTGAGTGCCTTGAAGTGGTAAAAATATTTCGAAAAGTATCATTCTTCAAGGCATATTGAAGTAAGATAGAAAGGTCCTTCACTGTTGTATAATGATTTGGATCATGAAGTCCAATGGTGTCGGTAAAATGTGTACTTTTCATTCCGAGCTTTTTGGCCTTCTGATTCATGAGCTTTGCAAAGTTTTCTTCTGAGCCTGCTACAGCATCAGATAAGCCTATACAGCATTCTGCACCTGAAGAAAGTAGAACGCCATAGAGCAAATCTATGATTGGCACCTCTTCATCGGCCATAAAACCTGCCAATGATGCATCCCTAATCTTTAAACTTTTAAGCATATCAGCAGGCAGCAGAATCTTCTTATCCAAATCAGGAAGATTTTCAATAGCAACAATTGCAGTCATGATTTTAGTAAGTGATGCAGGATATATCTTCTTTTCAATGTTTTTTTCCATTAATACCTTTTTGTCATCCAGACATACTAAAATTGCGCAAGAACTACTCAAATTGTCAGTAGAGATTTCTGAATTTCTATCCATTTCTTCGGTTAGTGTAGGATTTAGAATGAGAGAATCCGCCTCATTCTTTTCTGGAAGCAGAAAATTATCTACTATTATAAGACATCCCATAATCAAAAATATATACACAATGTATTTGACTATACTTCTTTTGTTTCTTTTTCTTCTTCTTTTACGCATAAAAAAGCAGCTCCTTTCTATTTACATTAAACCATAGAATAAAAAGCTGTTTTTTAATTTTATCTTATTAAATCCTTAAGATTCTATTATTAATGTTCTGGAAGTGTCACTGTGAACATTGTGTGAGAATTGCTGCTTTCTGCAGTGATAGTACCTCCATGTGCGGTAACAATCTCTTTGGCTATAGCAAGTCCCAATCCAGCACCTCCGGTATTACTTGAACGTGATGAGTCGAGGCGATAAAATTTTTCAAAAATACTGTTTAATTTTTGCTGAGGAATAGCTTTCCCCTGATTAATAAATGTAATTACAATATTATTATTGTGCATTTTTGCACTAATTTCAATTGTACTATCATCAAAGCTGTAGGCAATAGCATTTTTAAAAATATTATTGAATACCCTTGCTAGCTTATCTGTATCACCATAAACTGTGAGGTTTTCTTCCCCATCTACAACTGTCCTTTTATTATCCGGAACCAGCATAGGATAAAACTCATCTGCCATTTGCATCAGCATATAAGTTATGTTGATTTCCTCTTTTTCCAATACAATAGTTTGCAGATTAAATCTTGTGATTTCGAAAAATTCATTTATAAGCTGTTCCAGACGGTAGGCCTTTTCAAGTGTTATTTTTGTATATTTTGCTCTTTGTTCCATTGGCATATCAGGTGCTTCTTCCAACAAACTCAAATAACCAACAACAGATGTCAGTGGAGTTTTAATATCGTGTGCCAAGTAAACAACAAGATCATTTTTTCTCTGTTCAGCTTCCTGAGCTGCTTTAGTGCGCTTTTCCAATGTGTTTTTGACCATATTCAGCTTCTTTTCCATAAAATCCATCTCAGGTGAGAGTGTAATTTCTCCCTCTGATTCTTCTAATAGTTTATCAATACCTTTGCTTACTTCATTAAAATAGATTGTAAAGTGTGAAAGTGCCCGGTAAAAAATAAGCAGCAGTATAATAACAAAACCGACTGTCATCCAAAAGCCTTTATAATTACGGAATAATTTCTGATAAAGATTAATTGCTTCCACATTACTAAAATGCAAAATATTTTCACTGATATACACAAAAGTATTAGCAAATAAATCTTGAAAAATACCATCAACAATAATATTCATAATCACCCATCCAAATACCAGTGCAATGAAAGCAGACAGGATAATCCATATAAATATCTTCTTCTTTAGTTTTCCAAAATCATTTTTCAATTTTATATCCCACTCCCCATACTGTTTTGATGTATTTGGGATGTTCAACAGAATCATTCATCTTCTCACGGAGATGCCTGATATGAACCATCACAGTATTGCTGCTATTTGTGAAATATTTATCTCCCCAGACCTCATTGAACAATTCCTCTGAGCTGACAACTTTTCCTTTGTTTATACATAGAAACCAAAGAATTGAAAACTCTATTGGTGTAAGGGAAACCAATTTTTCGTTTAGAGTGCATTCGTGAGTATCCTGGTTAAGAATTAGTCCTGAAAACTCAATAACATTCTCTTCCCTTTCCTGCTCCTGCTGATTATATTTTTTAAATCTCCTAAGCTGGGCTTTTACACGGGCAACTAGTTCAAGGGGACGAAAGGGTTTTGTGATATAGTCGTCTGCACCTAGGGTGAGTCCGTTTATTTTATCTATTTCCTGATCCTTAGCTGTCAGCATTATTATAGGAAAATTATAATTCTCTCTGATTTTTTGACATATGGTAAAACCATCAATGTCAGGCATCATGACATCTAATATAGCCAGGTCCAGTTTTATTGTATTAATACAATCAAGGGCTTCCTTTGCTGAATAAAATTTATAAATGTTAAAACCTTCACTCTTTAAGTAAACCTCTAACAAGTCAGCGATTTCCTTTTCATCATCAACAATTAGTATATTTGTATCCATGGAATCTTCATCTTCCTTTCGAAGGTACAATTTTACAAGTATATTGTAACATTAAAACAAAAGTCATCCTTGGATTTTTTATAAAAAAATTCTTAAGATTTTCTTAATTATCATTAAGAGTATATAAATGAAAAAACTTGTTATAAAAGTGAAAGGCACATACTGGTTAGAGACTTTGATCCAGAAGATACATTTCTAAACTATAATTCCTGCATATTCAAAAGCACTCCTTATATCTTCAGCGATCATCATTCTCTTGCTCTTCTCAATATTAAAGCTATCTCCGGTTTGTGTATAAGATGGGAAAAATCTAATGTCATTAAAGGTGTATATTTTTTTTCTGATTTTATAGGTTGATCCACTTGGAATAACATTAGATCCATATTTCCTCCCTAAGAGATGACCCTACCACAACGAACTGCAATTCATTGGTATATACCGTTCTGTAGCACTAGGTTTTTATAGCTAGCTAATCTCAATATGGTGTATCATCTTACCAGTTGTTAATATGTATTGTTTCTTCCAGCATAACTTCTTTCTGAGGTATAATTTTAGCATCATGAGCTTTATATCCAAATGGAATTATTGCAGCTACTTCTAATTCTTGAGGAATATTAAGAACCTTTTTTACCGCTGGTGTATTTTGTGGAATAAAAGTAACCCCAAAAACATCTCTTTCAGACAAACTTAATAAGATATTCTCAATACAGCACCACACTGAAGCTAAACAATTTAAATCATATGTCCTTTTACTATCATTGATTTGAGTTTTAGGTTTATATACAATAACTAATAATTCTGGTGCTGTTAATAGCATTCTTTTTTGTTTTGGTATTGCATCTAAATACATTTCTTTTGCAATAAATTCATGACCTTCAAAAGATCGTTTTAATTCATCAGTTATTTCTTCTATCATCTCTTCTGTTTGTGTTAATGCAAGTCTCTTTTTTAAATCTTTGACTAATATAAAATCCCACTGTCTCAAATGATTATAACTTGGAGCATGTAGACCGGATTGCAGTGCTTCATTTATTATTTCCTGATTTATAGGTTTGTCTGAAAAGTCTCTAATTGTCCTTCTTCTAATAATAACTTCTTGTAATTCCATTTATGTATTCTCTCCCTTCTATAACATTTTTAAAATTTTATATCATTTGATACTTTAGTTCATTTTAAGTCTGATAATAAATATTATGTTCTTCCTAACATTCAAAAAACTTAATCAGGAATGGCATATAACGTCAGAGTGTGTAAAAACTAAAAATACATGCAAGTTTTAGAAACCTGCTTTCATTTTTTATTTATCACAAATGTTCCTGCTATGTAATCATGTGCGGCTTTCTTTTGGGGACTAAATATCAAAACTAGAGCATCAATATATATAAAATACCCTAATACCATATTAATTGAATTGAAACAACTACCAATCGTTTTTTCTACAAATATAAACTTTGTAAATATAAATAGTATTGTCGATATAGCATACGGAAGATTTCTTAATACGGACTTTATATAGGTGATATTATTACCTGATGTATCTATAATTCTAATTCTCATCGCTAATTTCCCAAGAGTCCCACCAAAAAGTGGAGGTAAAATAATTAAATAGCCATATGTAATCAGATTCTCAGCAATTACTGGTAAAACTATCCTATGTTCTATGAAATACTTATTATATGTTAAACAAACAATAGCAATAGGAATAAGTACTAAACCATCAATGATATACGCTAAGAACCTCCTCCAAAACGTTGCATAGTTATTCCCATTATACTTTTTCTTCTTCATATTGGCACCTCCATTTAAATATACCTCTTCTAAAACCCTCATGATCTGACTAACAAATATGTACTACCTCGAGACATGTCATATAA
Organism: Clostridiales bacterium; assembly: GCA_029240935.1. GTDB lineage: Bacteria > Bacillota > Clostridia > Clostridiales > Caloramatoraceae > JARDZI01. The sequence goes on along the minus strand of JARDZI010000006.1, from coordinate 6,635 downwards.
CGTTTTGCATGGCAGACGTGTCTGAAATAGGCGAAGCCGTATTGAAGGCATGTGTGCTGGCTGCTTAATAGAAGTGACCATCCCAGCACGAACGGTCATACTGCGTTAGGCGTAGTAAGCATAAGAACTGTACTTATTCAAGCCATAAATAAGCATAATTTTCAGTAATACTCTTTAATAATTCTTCTAATTTTTGTTTTATTTGGTCATCAGAATAAAAATGATGATAATCATTAATTGTATTCAATTCTCTTATTATGTGTTCCTCTAAATTTATTTTTGTCAAATATTGTGATAATGAATATAACTTACTGGTCATATCTTCAAGAACAATTCTTCCACCTAAAAAGTCTTTATACATGAGTCCAAGTAAAATCCTTACAGGGACTTTGGAACTAAATTCACCGTTAATATTATTTATCAGTGAAATTACATCATTTCTATTTCTATTGGTTGAATAAGCTATTTCAATAATACCTATATCAGGTTTTTCTTCATTCTCTATTGTTTTGTCTATCCAATGAAAAATTTCTTCTAACTTAAAATAACCTATTAATAGCCCTAATTTATATACTTCTGCTTTTTCTCTAATTCCAATCATAAAAAACCCCCCTCTAATTCGAGAATTTTCTTGATTCTATTACGCCTAACTATGGTATTTCCGAACCTTATGAATTGAGTATTATGCTCTTGCTTCCTATTAAAACAATCTCACTACATCGTCATATAATTCTATCTTTATATCATTTATTATGTAATAAATTACAAGTCTGCACTATTATTATATCTTAAACATAAATATACTGACAATATTTTCAATTATTATATTATAAAAGCTATAAGGTTTACCTTTATTTTTGCATTCATTTTTACGGTTGTAACATAATTATTACGCCTGTTCTTTGGGTTGTAAAACCTATATAAAAATCAATGTTATTTGTAAGTAAATACTCTTAAACCATTGATTTAGGGTAAATTGAAAGAGTGAGAAAGCATTGTAATAGAGATAAAAAAAGCAGGAGGAGACGGTTATCAATCTAAAGTTATTGAAAAAGATTGTTAACCGTCTCCTCCTGGCCTCAAGCTTTTTTGCTCCCTAGCTTTCATATCAACTCATCTAGATACATATTCTTTTACCTCCCCTAAATGTCAGTGTAAAATACAATCTATTATAAAAGAAAGTATGTATTTAAAAATTTTTCATATATCATTGTTCACGGTATATTATAGCGAAAATGCCCTATAGTCAAGTGTTTTTTAGAAAATACTTAATATTTTTATCACAAGGCACCTATTTGAATAAGTCTGCAGTAGAGACACTTTATGCCTTTTGTTTTCAGGATGCTGATGATTTATAATTGTCATACAACACCTGAGTTATGATATGTCAGCAGTAGGAATGGTTATGCTATTTGTGCTGTATTACTTGAAAATCAGGTAAATATTCCTGTGGAGGTAAATCCTATGAATGATTTTAAAAGAGTTCTACTTGATAACTGCAAATGCCCAGATATGCTTGGAATTGAGATGAAAGTTCTAAACTTTGATTTTTCATCAAAGCCACTACTAATTGGTGGTAAAGCCCTTGAGTATTATGGCGTCAGAGAATCTGACAATGATTTTGATTTTGTAATTACTGAAGAGGATTATGAACTTCTCTCCTACAGATATCCAGATAATATAAAGGAGATATGGGGTGACTTTGGCGTTTGTAGAGGTAGTTTCGAAATTTGGAAGTGTATTTGCCTTTTTGAATATGAATTTCTCTCTGAGGATGCTATTGAAGAGGAGGATTTTCTAGTAATCTCCTTTGAGAAGTTGATGTTCCTTAAGGTGCTTGGTATCAGTAGTGATAAAAATCAAAGGGATCTTCATCTGATGAGGGACAGAATGGCTGTAATCAATACTATTTTACATGATTATTATTAAATGAATATGGCCTATCAGAATGTTCTTTTATAAATGGCCACGTAACTTCGCAATTCCTTTGCAGTAGAGGCCTTAATTGCGCAACCAATTATACGCTTGTAAAGATGTATTTGAACATGTACTTCGGCCTTCTTCGTTGGGGCAAAGAATCGGCGCACAATTAGAATTTACAAAGAAACACAAAACTTATACTTATCATGGAGTTTTACTTTGCTTCATTAATCTTTTTGATGGTATCTTCACGAACAGCTTGTCTTAAAGATTTCAAATAATCGGAGAACGCAACCTTATCATCTGCATAGGTTAAATTGAGTTCAAATTCTTTCGGAATCCAAGTAGACAAGTCGGACACATTGTGCTGAATCAATGCTTCAAGGCCATCAATGGCTTTGTAAATTTGAGCTTCAACTGTTTTACGCTCTGCCATTTCCTTATAAAGATCTGCCATTTCTACTGCATATTCCTCTGGCAAGGAATGAACCCAGCTATTCAGCAGATTTTCTTCGGTCTGCTCGTGGGCTTGGTTCTTTTCAAAAGTAGGAATATCTCCAGTAAAACATTCTCCCAAGTCGTGAATAATGCACATTCTGATAACCTTATCCATGTCAGCTTCGGTGAACTCATCCCTCATTAAGAAAGCCATCAAGGTCATCATCCAACTATGTTCTCCAACACTCTCCTGTCTGCCTTTGGAAGTATAGCAATGGCGAGTTGTATCTTTCAGCCTTTCGGCGACCAATAATACATCCAATAATTTTCTTGTTTCCATATTCATTCCCCCTACATCATCATATAATTCTATCTTCATATCATTTATTATGAGATAAATTACAAGTCTGCACTGTTATTATATCTTAAGCATAAATATACTGCCAATATTTTCAGTTAATATATTATAAAAGCTATAAGTTCTACCTTTATTTCTACATTCATTATTACACCTGTTCTTTGGGTTGCAGATAAAGCAGGAGGGACGGTTAACAATCTAAAGTTATTGAAAAAGATTGTTAACCGTCCCTCCTGGCACCAGACAGGCAACATCAAAAGGAATAGCCTTTGCAGTAGTTGACCATGTGCTTGCCTAGAGTACATCGAGGAAGTACAGAGTCTCCAAGTAGCCTAGATTTTGAGCAGGATGGGCTTGGACTTGCTGCAGCATTTTAGGTTTGCTTCTGCCTGGGCGTACTCTTTTAGTGCATTTTCAATCTTTTGCATCAGTTCATTTCTGATATTCTTTGTTTCTTCTGAAATTCTCTTTAACTGAGTCCTACCATTTGATAATTCATTTTCCAGCTTCAACTTTTCCTCATTTATCTTTTTATGGATTTCAGCCAATTGAAAGCGGTCAACTCCCTGATTAGGGTTAAATACAAACCTGCTTTCAATTTTTTTACGCCACTCTATAAGATTATTTGTATATTTAGGCCCAAAGCCAGGAATGACAGCTAAATATCTTGGATCGATATCTGCTGCAGTTTCTATGCCGTAGGACTGGAGTGTTGCTTTTCTTGTGTGATTTATTTTCTCAATTTTTGCATCATAAATTCTAAAGGAATCAAGAAACTTCTGTAACTGATATTTTCTTATGTTTGTTTCAGCATCCCTGACCATTTTTTGCCCTTTCTCAGTCAATTCATTATAGGCCTCAGCGAGTTTCAACAGATCGGACTTCGCTTTATTGAATTTCTTATCACTTGCAGCACTGTACCACTCATTTATATATCTATTCAGCTGGTTATCTATATCATTAAATGCACCTCTTGCCTTTTTTATCATCCTACGTGATTCATCTCTGCCGGAGACATATATAAAGCCTTCAGCTGCTAATGCTCCAATTATTAAAAGAAACCCTCCTGTAGGCTCAATACCTGTTAGAAATACGCCTACAATACCTGTCACTGCAACAAAAAGAGACAGGATCCTTTTAGTATTGCATTTATTCCTGTATTTCAGATATTCTTTGGCTGGGTTTGATTTTACTGCTGTTTTTGAAGGAATTGGAGGCAGCTCCACCGGGCCCTCAACACTTCTGATCTCCTTTAATATTGCTGATATATTAAATATTCTATGACTGCTTGGAATTACTCCTGTGTAGTTAAATAGTACTATTCCTAATTTTGATTCTACTTCACATAAAGGGCACTCACCAAGCTCTTCATAGTATTTATGAAAGGGATTGCTGCAAGCTTTAAGCTTTGTCCTTAACCTATCCAGTGCAAGGACCCACTCCTGTGCTTTAGGACGCAGTTCCTGCATAAATGCTCTTTCGAAAAGCAGAAATACTTCCTGGGGTAGGGCATTTATTGAAATGGCATTGGGAGGCTGTTCCATTAATCTTGATTTAGCAGATAAGCTGTAGGTAAATCTATGTTCCTGTATTGCTCTTTCAATAGGCATTTCTCCTTCTCCCAAGTACCTGCCAGAAAAGGGATGGCGTCCCATGAATAACAGCTGGAATATCAAAACTGCCAATCCAAAGTTATCATGATTGGCCTCTCTGACTATCCCTCTGAATGTGGATATGTTTTGAAATTCTGGTGGCTGATGAGTCATTACTCCAACTTCACAAAGATATTTGTACCCTGAATCATTTATTTGAAAACTGTCACAATCAATCAGCATGACAGTTGCATCATTTTGAATATAGGCATTGCCATGATTTACATCCCCTATGACATGTCCAAACTCATGTACAACAGCAAATGCTCTTGCAAGATTTGCAGCAGTATGAAGTAAAAAGTCCCACCCTGCATTTGGAAATTCCATTATCCTTGACTTGGGGCTGTATAGCAGATGTATGCTTTTACCAAATACTTTTTCCATAGTAAAACCAACAACAGATCCTGATTTTTCACTGTGTAGTGTATCAATGGGCCATGCAGAGATAGGTTTAAGCCTGGAATTTTGAAGCCTTACCATTGCTGATAATTTTGCTGATTTTTCTTCTGCAGCCTTTTTATCATATATCTTTGCTACAACATCTGCATTATCTCTTAAAGTGTAAATTTTACCTTCTCCTCCAGAACCCATAACATTTTCTAAATATACTTCCTCTCCCTTTGAACTATAATACATCATCTATATCCCCTACCTAAAATCTTGCGGCAATTATTAAAGTTTTATCATCATCAGTTCTGGTGTTTATTTTCTCGGAACCTAAGAATACCTCAAGGAGAGGGTTTATTTCTTTGTTATCCCTCTTCTTTAAGAAATCTAAAGCTTTAAACAGAGGCATAAAGAATTTTGCAAAGGGAGTTTGGCTTTCATAATGCAATGCAAGCTGTTGAATACCATCTGTGAAAACTGCAATATTTATAATTTCATCCCCCTCTGATTCTCCCATTTTAAACATAAGCTGCTTATTTACTGCATCCATATCTGTAGCAAAAAAAGTAGTATTTTCGTATTCACCTCTCTGAGGCCAAAATATACATTTATACCTCCCAGGATAATACCTGGGAAGGACTACTATTGCACCATCCCCGATTTGGAAATATACCTCCTCATAAAGACCAACAACAGCCCCAACCAAAGTACATGCATAATCCCTAAGGGTTCTTCCGTTATCTACTGTAATATTTACAACCTCTTCTCGGAATTTTTCTATCCATCCTGCTGCGGTTTCTCTCCTAACGTCCTTTATATGGAACCCTTTTTCAAGGAAACTAATGATTTCTTCCTTTATAATATTACAGATAAGCCTTGAGCCTACGTCCCCATACCTGGCACTCCCTGCGCCATCCGAGGCGATTGCAATTAGAATTTCCTCACCGTCTTTGCTATTAATGACTTCACATGTGCAGCTGTCCTGGCAGGTGCGACCTGCCTTTATATGTGAAGTTCCTGATGTTGAACAAAAAGAATATACCCAGCTCATGGCACTATTCAATCCTGGCCCATCCATCCGGGGCTGCGGGATTTGAAAGAGGCACCACTTCACCAGGAACTGATCTTGAAACAGACCCTAGTGAATTTGAGAGCCATGAAAAAAGTTCTTTAAACCTCAATCCCTTCAATCTTAATGGTTCTCGTACTGATATCATACGAAGAATTTTCATATTGGCTCTTTCTACACCAACGGTAAAGAACATTAATGCTTTACTGCCTTCTCCATCCCTTATAAGCTTTGCTGCATTAGTGCAATTATCAGTAGGTTCACCATCTGTAATCAAAAACATCCAAGGCCTGTAATATGAAATACCATTCTGCTTATAGGTATCCTTTCTGGCATTTATCATATCAATAGCCTGTTCAATTGCACTGCCCATAGGGGTCTTTTCACTTGCCTTCAATAGGGGCGGATCAAATATATCAGCTGTTTGAAATTCGGATTCTATTTTTACAGGTCCAAATGTGACAACTGCAATTTCAACACGCTTAACTGCCATACTGTCAGCCATTAATTCCTCTTTAAAGCTTCTGATTCCTTCATTTAGTTGCCTTATAGGCTCTCCATGCATCGAGGCTGAAGTATCCAACAGGAGTACACAAGGACATCTTGGCTCCGGGTTCTCAGCAAATTCAACTTCACTAAAAGGAATCTGTTCCAAAATATCTGACATTTTTATTCACATCCTTATTAAAAATATATATAATGAGCATTTATCTTACTGCCATCTCTTATTATTTTATGAATCCTTAATGAGTAAAAGTACAAAAAGAAAAGGGTGACAACCAGGTCGCAAGTTCACAAGTTGAAAGCTTTC
>JARDZI010000172.1 GCA_029240935.1 Clostridiales bacterium | reverse complement strand
TTTCTCATTTTCCATTAAAGCTGCTTTTGCAACTGTATAGGTTAAACCAGTGCACATAACTGCATTACCAGCATCATACAAGCTTACTGCAGCAAATCCTTTTGTGCCAAAAAAGCTTTGTACAAAAGGCAGTGTAAAAGCTCCAATATTATAGCCTGATAAATTAATCATCTGAAAAGACCTTGTTTCCTTATCAAGGGAAGACCTTCTAGACTTCATCATATATCCAATAAAAATCATGATAAAATTCATTCCTATACCTATTGCACACAATATAAGAAGTGAAATATCAAGCTTCATACTGCTAAAGTTGGTTATAATAGCACATGGAAGAGTTATGCGCAGTAAAATTTTAGATAGTACATAAAAATCTTCTTTCTTTAGATATCCTCTTGCTTTAAATAAATACCCAATAAAAATAACAACTACAAATGCCACTGATTTCTGCAAAACCGCCGCCATATATTCTTCCGTCCTTTCTGTCCGTATTACTGCATATTAACTTCACAAACTTACTATAATACAATTTTCGACTTTTTTAAAGTCTTTTAATATGTTTATTTTGGGAGGAAGACGATGAAGAGTTATTCGGAGGTTAAGGATGTATCCTACTCTGCTGCTGTCGGCAGGAAGGCGAGCGTTTTGAAAAGCTTAGGAAATATATATATGCCTCATAAGAATACCTACTTAAACAAAATAATCCATAGGGTTACAAAAGGCTGATGTATAATAAAACACCCCGCTTAAGAACATAATCTTATTTCAGATTATATTCGTAAGCGAGATTTAATAAATTGGTAATAACTTTTTATTGTTAACCGTCCCAATTATTGTTGTTGTATAAAAAATAGTTTGGATTACTGGCATTATTTCATCAAGAAGATTATTAAGTTAAACCTTAGCATTTACACTCATAGAAACCATTTGATAATATTGACTAGATATGAACGTTAAATCTCTATATTTTTAATCCTCACCCTCATATTTTAATTTATAGCCCCATTATGCCTTCTTGTATTACCTTTAATCCACTACCAAGCTCTATATTCATTCCACACTTCACTGCGGTTCTTTCGATTGCAGCAATTGTAGAAACTAAAGTATGCTTGTCTATATTACCCATATGACCAAGTCTGAACATCTTTCCAGCATAAGCCGCTAAACCACCCGCTACCATTGCACCCTCTGCTGCAAGTGTGGCTCTAAATTTAACATCATCTACTCCCTCAGGATATAATACATTGGAGAGTGTTACTGCTCTATGCTCTTTCTCAGCCAATATCCCAAATCCCATTGCCTCAAGAGCCGCTTGTACAGCTTTAGCCTGCTTTGTATGCCTTTCATACCTATTTTCAATTCCCTCTTCTTTAATAATTCTTACTGATTCTTTTAGTGCCCAAACCAAATTTACTGCCGGAGTTGCATAGTATTTAGATGGATCATTCATAATTGGAATCCACTTTTCAAAATCTATATAAAACTCTGGTATTGTGCCTAATGCCACTCTTCTCGCTAGCGCTTTCTCGCCTGCCCATAATATCGCTAATCCAGGAGCTACACCAAAAGCCTTTTGTGATCCAGTAAATAGTACATCTATTCCCATTTCATCTACATACTCATACTCTGCAGCAGTTGCACATACACCATCTACTATATAAATAGTATCTTCAAATTTCTTAACAATCTCACCAATTTCCTTTATCTGAGCACATACTCCTGTTGCAGTATCTACGTGTGTTACGGTTATTGCAGAATATTTTTTTTCACTCAGTTTTTTTTCAATATCTTCAAGTGCTACTGTTTTGCCCCAAGGACTGCTGAGTATATCAACATTTAAGCCTTTTCTTTCACAAAGATTAATAAATCTATCACCAAAGAAACCATGAGAAACTATAAGAATATTGTCTCCTCTTTTTGTAGTATTAGCTACTGCCATTTCCATAGCCATTGTTCCTGTACCGGCTACCACAAATACCTGGCCTGTGGTTCTCCACATTTCCTTTAAATCAGCAAGCAGCTCCTTAAAGTCATTTATGAAAATTGGATCTCCAAAAGCAACAGTCTCCCTTCCCATTTGATCCTGAATTGATCTCACAACTGGTGTTGGTCCTGGAATCATTACTAGTTTATTAGTTTTCATTTAATTTTTCCTCCTTATTTCTAAACACTTTTTATTTACTTTATAATATTTCTCATACAATTCCTATTAGGATATACACGTAAATTATCAAGAAATATTTTTCTCATTCTCTCGCCTGATTGGTCGCCAGCACCTGCCTGATGGGGAGTTATAATTACATTTGGCAAGTTCCAAAGCTCACTTTCGCTTGATAGAGGCTCATTAGCAAACACGTCAAGTGCTGCACCAGCTATCTTTTTTTGTTTGATAGCCCTCACTAATGCCTCTTCATTGATAACTCCGCCTCTTGAGACATTTACTAAAATTATATTTTTCTTCATGGTATTAAAAAGCTCTTCATTAATCATGTTGCGGGTTTCATCCGACAAAGGAATTGCTGAAACTATAAAATCGCTTTCTTCGCATAACCTTCTTAAACCTTCAGTACCTGTATAAATTTTATCAAAACTCTCATCTCCACTACCTCGTCTGCCATATCCAAGCACTGTCATATCAAATGCTTTAGCTCGTATTGCAACCTCTCTGGCCACAGATCCTACTCCTAAGATCCCTATAATCTTACGATTTAACTCTATAGTTCTTGAAATACCACTCCACTTCTTATCAAACTGATTTGAAAGGTAGCCTATAGAGTTTCTGGCGAGCAGTAACATTTTACAAAATGTATCTTCAGCCATAGGAATACTATAGACACCTCTAGCATTAGTAAGAATAATTCCTCTTTCTCTGATAACCTCAAGGTCTACTTTTTCAAAACCAGAACTTGGAAGCTGTATCCACTTAAGATTTTTACACTTATCTAAAAACTCTCTATTAAAGAATCGCTGATTGCAGAATATAACTTCAGCTTTTTCTAACAGCAAGCTATCCTGAACCAATCTTTCTTCATCTACATACACAATTTTCTTAGTTTCATTAGTATCCCAATAACCTTCGTCAATTTTAAAAGTAGTTGCAACAATCATTACTTTTCACCCTTTTCATTAACTTAATCCAAAAAATTGCTATTGAGCTTCAAGCAGTTACTACTTAACCTGGTTTTCTACCTTTCCAGTCAAAAATGCTTCTAAATTATCAATAGCAATATTCATTAATCTTTCTCTTGCTTCAATAGGCGCCCAAGCTATATGAGGTGTTACTATGCAATTTTTCGCAGACAGCAGCGAATTATCCATTTTTGCTGGTTCTGTTGAAACAACATCTACAGCAGCACCAGCAATAGCACCACTATTTAGGGCTTGGGCCAAATCCTGTTCATTAATAAGCGGTCCTCTGGAAGTGTTAATAATCATTGCCGATTTTTTCATTTTTGAGATACTATCCCTGTTTATCATACCTTTAGTATTTTCAAACAGTGGAACATGCAGACTGATTACATCAGCATTTCTATATATATCGTCCAGTTCAGCATACTTAATACTATGGCTTTCAAGAGCCACATTTTTATACGTATCATAGGCTAATACTTTCATACCAAAAGCTACTGCTATATCAGCAACAGCTTGACCAATACGGCCAAATCCAATTATCCCCATAGTTTTACCACTTAGCTCAATTAGTGGATAATTCCAGAAACAAAAATCAGGGCAATTTGTCCATGCTCCTCTTTTAACCTCCTCATTATGTGCCCATACGTGATGACACATTTCAAGTAAAAGTGCGAAAGTAAACTGGGAAACTGCATTTGTTCCATAGGTAGGTATGTTTGTAACTACAATATTTCTTTCCTTTGCAGCCTCTACGTCCACAACATTGTAGCCTGTAGCAAGTACTCCTACATATTTTATATTTTTAGCCTGCTTAAAAGTCTCTCTCGATAAAACAGTCTTGTTTGTAAAAACTATCTCTGCCTCGCCTATTCTACTTAGTACTTCTTCTGGAGAGGTTCTATCATATACTGTAACCTCACCTATTTCCTCTAGGCGTTTCCAAGTCAAATCACCTGGATTTAATGTATATCCATCTAGTACAACAATTTTCATTGCCAATATCCTCCTAGTTTTTTCTTTTAAGCTATACTTTCAAGTTTGCCCATGCAAGATTTAAAGTTCTCTTTGCATTAGCAATAACTAAATCAGGATCTTCGTCTTTCCAGGGTTTAACTTCAAAACTGATAATTTTACGTTTTTTGTCATTTAGATACCCTATTTCAAACAATACCTTTAAAAATTCTGTAAGCTCCTCCACATCATTATCGCTATTGGGGAAGCCAAAACGAGGATGTGTATCTCCATAAGCCTCTAAAGATGGGAATTTAGAAACCGCATTACCTATGTGAGCATGAATTATGTAGTCTTTTATAGGATATAAAGATTCTCTTGCTGTTTCCCTCAGTAACGGCAGGTGGCTTAAATCCACCATTAACCCAAAATTGCTATTATTAGGACATACTTCTTCAGCTAACCTTTTTGTTATTGCAACCGGACCTATTAAGGATTTTTTATCTACATCAAAATCAAAAACCTCTAGAGCTACTTTTATACTGCTTTTATTTCTGGCATATTCACACAGCTCATTTATGGACTTAACTAAGGCTTGATAGGCTTCTTCCTTTGTCTTCTCTTCATATTTACCACTTAAAAATGCAAAGCCTTCTGCACCAATTTCAATAGCTTCATCAATTCTACTCTTTAAAAATTCTACAGCTTCCTTTCTTCTCTCTTCATTGATATCATTTATATTTCTTCCTGTAGAAAGTAGATTTGGCTGAGCTCCATAAGCTGCACTTATTTTACTTACTTCTATCATCCTTTTAACTTGTTTTCTAACCTCAGAATCCTTTATATGAGTTAATTCAATACAATCAAAGTAATCATCCATTAAAGTTTTCTTAACAGTTTCTAAAATAGGTCCCTCACCCTGCATTGTAGAAGGGTACGCCATAAAGTTTATTAATCCAACCTTCACATACTTTTTTATAGATTCCTTCATATTCTTACGCCTCGCTTCTAAAATATCTTGCTATCTCCAAATCACGTTTCACATCCCTTATATAGTAGGGCCAGCCAAAGGTATACTTTACTCGAGCCATCTTATACGGCATATAGTGTTCAGACCAAATTCGAGATAGTTCCTTCCAATTCTTAATGGCTTCACTAAGGCATTGTATAGCCCTATCCTTATGCTGCTCAATACCTGTGCTTTCATAGAATACTAATTCCAAAGCAGCGGTAAATTTATTGTAATAATATTCCCCTAACTCTTTCCAAGCCTCTATATCTAACAAAGTGCATTCAATATCGTCTGCTATGTACTCTTCAGGTATATTATTTCTTAACTCTTTTGTATAGCTATTTAATAAACACACTGATTCCTTTATGATGTTTACTATATCTTGTGGAGTTTCGCCTTCAATCTTCAAGCCTTTTAGCTTGGCATTTACATATTCCCGTATACCCAGAGTGCCTATGCCAGGCATTGGCTTAGCATCCATAAAATCAAGTATTGTCTTAAACCCTAATGCAGATAAAAGACTTTCGGGATGCCATTGAAAATCATAGTTTATCCAAAACAGCCTGTTTACGGCTGGAATTATCTTTGATGCTGCCTTTAATGCTGCATGAAAATCAGCCCCCCAAGGCTTTCCATAATGAAGCTTATACTTTTGTATCCAAATTGATTCTTCAACCATCGGATTGTATCCAATTCTGCCTAGCAGTTCGAATTGATGCCAATGCTTTTCAAAATCGTATTTCCACGTCTTATGTCCATTAGGAGCATGCTGGAAGTCCTCGCCCCATATATAACCGTCTGCCCCCCAGTAAAAGCCTTGTACAAAAGGCTTCTTCATACCTTTAACATAATCCCTTATATAATCGTAATCCCCCCATCTTAAAGTATGTATATCATCATTTCTTACGGTATACAGTACTTTGATGTCATTCATATCCACCTCATCCCAGGCATTCCACAGCTTTTCGAATTGAGGATTAACCGAAGAATACATATGTGCATTGGAGTACTTCCAGCTTATGTACTTCTCTTTTGATGGATACTGATCCAGGAACATCTTTGCAATTTTTCCATTTGCCATATTTGTTCTCATGATAAAAGGTAAATCTCTACCTGACTCTTCAATCCCTCTAAGGTAGGAATCTATGACCCAATCTTGCCTCTCAATTGCTGTTCCTATCATTTCCTCTGCACAATTTGTTCCTATTCCTTTTAAATCCCTATAGGTTATAGCTAGAGTTTTTATGCATTCCTTAAAGTAATCCTTAATTACATCAAGGTTTTGTCTTACTCCATCAAATTCGTGGGTATTATTAGGTATATTATTAGTAGCATCATAGACAACATTATATTGATCAAACATGTCCCCTATTTCAGCAGGAAGTCCAAGACCTTCTGCAACAAAGGATGTTATTCTTATATTCCAAGTAATTAAATAAACATCTATTCCCCGTTTCTTTGAATGACTCATTATAAACATAAATAAATCCTTATACCTCTCCAGTTCAACATCATTATAAGGACAAGTGTTTGGATATTTATCAAGTCTAAACATCATATGAAAGGGATGTTCAGACCATAAGCTTAAACAGTTATATCTATTCTTTGCTAGAAAATCGATATATTTTTCCCAGTATCCCTTATCAAGACAGACTTTTATATTCTTTTCAACAGGATCTCCGTAATCATAAGGCTCAAAGGGAAGATTGTATTTTATTCCTCTAATTTTTAAAAACGGGTTTTCTATCTTGCTTATTATACTTCCAATTCCATAAAGCTCTATTGTTTCTGCAATATCCATAAGACCGTACATTGTTCCTTTATAATCAGCACCGGTTACGAATATTTTATTATCCTCTAAATAAATTTCAAAACCGCCTTCTTCAAGCTCCTCCTTGGGACTTCTTATTCCTTGACTGATAAAGGAGGCCACTAGGGACTTCTCATTCATATAAGGCGAAAATTCTGATAGCTGCCTGTGTATAAAGAACTCATCTTTCTTTTCAATAGACCGATCGAGCAAACTCATCCCAAAATTAATTGTCTCAAATCTATTGTCATAATAAATTACCACTGCCTATCCCTCCATATAGTCTTACATATCTATCTGTTAATGCCCCTAAACCCTTCAAGTCTAGAGGCATTACATATCCGTACTAGCAGCCAAACAGCAATAGTTATCCTTTTACAGAACCAGCTGTTAAGCTATCAATAAAATATCTATTTAAACAAACATATACCAAAATCATAGGAATTATTGATATTGCAGTACC
>JARDZI010000171.1 GCA_029240935.1 Clostridiales bacterium | reverse complement strand
TATCCTTTACAAATCTTTTTCACAAGATTAAGGGAGATAAAAATGACAGACTTTATGATGAAAGAAAAGAAGCTCTAGCTGCAAAGCTTAAATATGATGAAGCTTGTCTTGAGATAAACAATTTGAGCAAGGAAATAGAAGGTTTGAGAGGTAAAATAAGTGGCCTTGGAAACTTGGATATGGAATATAATGAAATTATCATAGAAAAGGAAAACCTTATTAAATCAGGTGGATATAATGAATTCAACGAGTTAAATATCCTTATTGAAAAGCAAATAGGTTTAAAAAATAGAGAAAAGGAAATAAATGAAGCACTAGCTGCTGGATATATGGTTATTGATTCTTTGAAGCAAGTTGAAAACAGCCTTCATTCTGCTAGTAACTGGGGAACATATGATATGCTTGGAGGTGGGTTTATTGCTACAATGGCGAAGCACTCAAGAATTGATGAGGCTAAGGATGAAATAGACAGAACTCAGTCCTTGCTTAGAAAATTTCACAGAGAACTAAAGGATGTAGGATCAATTACAAATATTAATATTGAAATAGGGTCATTTTTAACTTTTGCTGACTACTTTTTTGATGGAATATTTGCAGATTGGTCTGTTCAGAATAGGATAAATGATGCAGAAGAAAGAGTATCTGAAACTCTGAGAAGAGTGAATGAATTGATAAATATGCTGGAGCGTGACATGAAAGGTACTCAATCGGAATTCAAGAAGCTTGAAGGAGAAAGAATCAGGATAATTGAAAAAGCTTAGTAAAATTTATAAGTACTCATAAGAATTGTATAATTGAATTTAGAAAATATATGAAAACTAAAAAGAAAGGTCTTAAATTATGGATACTAAGCATGTAGTGAAAATATCTGTAAGAGAAATAATAGAGTCTGTTCTAAAATCAGGGGATTTATCATCAGAATATATGGGCAGCAGTAAAGCAGTTGAAGGGACGAAGGCACACAGGGAAATTCAAAAGGCCAGACCTGTGGAGTATGTTAGCGAAGTTCCTATAACCTATTCAATTGATTTAAGTAATATTTATATTGAGGTTAGCGGTAGAATAGATGGAATATATAAATATGAGGATAGAACAATTATTGATGAAATTAAATCTACATCCTTATCCTTAGAATATATTGAAGAAGATTTTAACCTTCTTCACTGGGCACAGGCTAAATGTTATGCATATATATATGCTGATCAAAATGGATTGGAAAATATTGAAGTGCAGCTGACATATGTAAATCGTGAAACTCAGAAGAATAAAACCTTCATAAAGGAGTTCACATTTATTGAGTTAGGGGAATTCTTCTTTAATATACTAAACAAATATATGGATTGGATAGGAAGAGTTTCTGACTGGGCTGACTTAAGAGATGCATCAATTGAAAAAATGGAGTTCCCATTTAGCACCTATAGAAATGGTCAAAGGGAGCTTGCAGTTGGTGTTTACAAAACTATTAAAACGAGCAGGAAGCTTTTTGTTCAGGCTCCTACTGGCATTGGTAAAACATTGGCAACAACCTTTCCAGGACTAAAGTCATTAGGAGAGGGACATGTTTCAAAAATATTTTACTTAACAGCTAAAACAATTACAAGGACGGTTGTGGAAAATGCATTTGAAAATTTGAGAGACAAGGGCTTAAAGCTAAAGACATTAACCATAACTGCAAAAGAAAAAATATGTTTTAAAGAGGGGAAATGTAAACCAGAGACATGTCAGTATGCTGCAGGATACTTTGATAGAATAGATGATGCAGTAGCAGATATTTTTCGGTTTGATAATTTTAATTTTGATAGGATTCAAGAATATGCAAAAAAACATATGGTCTGTCCATTTGAGTATTCGCTAGAAATATCCCTATGGGCCGATTGTATTATTTGTGATTATAACTATGCATTTGACCCAAGGGTTTACTTAAAAAGATTTTTCCAATCAGGAAAAATGGATTTCCTATTTCTTGTTGATGAAGCACATAACCTTGTGGATAGGGCAAGGGAGATGTTTTCAGCTGAATTGCTAAAGACAGAGTTTTTGAGTTTGAAAAGAAAAGTTAAAAAAGAGCTGCCTGAAATATATGAAATCCTAAACAGAATTAATTCCTTCTTTATTGAGCTTAGAAAAAAGTGTGAGGATATTGATGAGAATTTTTTTGCTCAATCAGAGCCACTAAAGGAATTAAATACTTTGGCTAGAAAGTTCATTGATAGATGTGATTCATATTTTGAGAGCAGAAGGAAATGTGATTTTCATGAGGAGATCCTTGATTTGTATTTTAAAGGGGTAAGCTTTATAAGAATATCAGAATTTTATAATGAAAGATATATTACCTATGTTGAAAAACATTCTAATGATATTAAAGTAAGGTTATTTTGCATTGATCCATCCTACCTATTAGGTGAAGCTATGAAAAGAGGAAAATCAGCAGTACTATTTTCAGCTACCCTTACTCCACTTGATTATTTTTCATATATATTAGGAGGAGATAGGGAGGATTATAAAATTAGAATACCATCGCCATTTCCACAAGGGAATTTAGGTTTATTACTAGCTGATAATATTTCAACTAGATACAAGAATAGGGACTTATCATATTCAAAAGTCGCGACCGCTATATATTCAGTGGCGAAGTCTAAGAAAGGTAACTATATTGCATATTTTCCATCTTATAAGTATATGAATGATGTCCTTGAGAGATTTGTAGGTCTTAACAGTGGGTTTGATATTATATTTCAGACACCTAATATGGGAGAGGCAGAGAAGGAAGTGTTTCTTGGAAGCTTTATATCTGATAGAGATAATACATTAGTTGGGTTTGCTGTTATGGGAGGAATGTTTGGAGAAGGTATTGACCTTGTTGGAGATAGATTATCCGGGGCAATTATTGTTGGAGTTGGTCTACCTCAGGTCTGTATTGAAAGGGATATTCTCCGTCAATATTTTCAGGATAAAAATGATATGGGATTTGAATATGCATATATTTATCCAGGAATGAATAAGGTTTTGCAGGCTGCTGGAAGAGTTATTAGAACGGAAAATGACAGAGGTGTGGTTCTGCTAATTGATGAAAGGTTTTCAAACTATAATTACAGGGAACTGTTTCCTGATGAATGGAGTCATGTAAAAAAAGTAAGAGATTCGAAAGCTATTGAAAAGGAAGTTAGTGACTTTTGGGACAATAATTAATTGAAACATTAAATTCTTTGGAACTATTTGTCATCCTAAGCGTAGTGAAGGATCTTAGCGGGCACCATTGGGAAGGATCCTTCACTACGTTCAGGATGACACAGGCTTTCATAGAAACTTCCACGTGGTTGGGACTACAAAAAATCATGAAACTTGTAGGGGTGAACAGTGTTCGCTCGTGACGTACTAGCAATCCAGGTCAATCTTTGATTGATTATGCCAAATCGGGCGAACACTGTTCGCCCCTACGGATAGGCTGAATGTGGGGAGTTTCATATCAATGAATGCTTTTATTTATTATCCACCTAATGTTACATCCTGTTTATCGTACCAGTTTAGGGCATCATACAAATGTTGAGGTTTGAAATCAGGCCAGTAATCATCAATTACATAGAAGTCTGCATAAATTGATTGAACAGGCAGAAAACCACTTAACCTTCGTCTTCCTCCCCAACGTATTATTAAGTCTACTCTGGATATGTCACTTGAGTTAAGAAAACCAATCATATTGTTTTTGTTTGAGTTTTTACTTTCCTGGAGTTTGTTTAAATCCCAATCCCAGCCGTAATTAACAAGAAAATTTATTCTCATGCCACCATTTCCAAAGGCTTTTCTTTTAGTATATGGAAGAAGTTCATTTGGAAACATTGGAGAGTCTGTATTTCCTATTACTAAAAGTTCTCCATCCTCCATTGCAAACATCTCAACTGCCTTAACGCAGGCAGTTGTAAATGCAGCAGTTTGGATAGAAGGTCTTTTTGTATTATCCACTGTAAAACCATAATATGTGAGTTCTTTTATTCCAATATTTCTACAAAGTTTAAAAAGCTCCATTCCTGGTCCAAGACCCATGTCATAACCACTTTCCTTGGAGAGCCTATTATTCACTGCCCAACGTCTATTTCCATCAGGGATTATTCCAACATGACTGGGTATTCTCATAATAATTCCTCCTACAATAGGTTTGATAATATTATTTCCAATGATGCTATAAATAATCAAAATATTATAATCATATAATATTTACTTTTAAATTCAGTAAACTATAATTATAATAATTACACAATTAAATTTCTGGAGGGTATTATGGATAATGAGTCAAAAATAAATGATTTAATAGAACTGCTGTTAGTCTCTTCAAGGGAGAGACTACATGAAATAATTGAAGATATTCATCCCCAGGATATTCTTGATGCAATAAATAAGTTTGAGGGAGATAAAAAACTAATTTTAAGTAAGCTGCCTGAGGAGGTAGTAGCAAATATTATTGATGAAGCAGATGATGAAGAAAAGTATGAGCTGCTAGCATTGTTTCCTGAAGCTTCCCAAAAGCTTATTTTAAGTGAAATGTCCTCAGATGAATTAGTAGACCTTTTAGAAACAGTTACTCCAGATAGGGCAACTAACATACTTGAAAAGCTGCAAAAGGAGGATATGGAGGAGGTTAAGGAGCTCCTAAACTACGGACCAGATACTGCAGGTGGAATAATGGCAACTGAGTTTCTTGCAGTCAAAGAAAATATGACAGTTGGTGAGACCCTAAAATACCTGCAAGTGGAATCACCTGATGCAGAAACTGCCTATTACCTATTTGTATTAGATGAAGATGAGTACTTAAAGGGAGTGGTATCCCTTCGGGATATAGTTATTTCAAATTTCAATATTAAAATACATGAAATAATGCATGAAAAGGTAATTAGTGTACCAGTAAATATGGACCAGGAGGAAGTAGGTCATTTATTTGAAAAGTATGGGTTTTTAATCATGCCTGTTGTGGATGAAATGGATAAAATGATTGGTATAGTAACTGTTGATGATATTATGGAGGTCTTGAGGAATGAAAACACTGAGGATATTTACCGTCTTGCAGGAATCCAGGAGGGAGAAAGGGTTGAAGGAAGCATAGGTGGATCAGTTAGAAGAAGGCTGCCATGGCTTTATATAAACCTGATAACTGCAATTGTAGCATCCTTGACTGTAAGCATGTTTGAAGGCACTATTCAACGTGTTGTTACTTTAGCATCCTTTATGCCAATAGTTGCAGGAATGGGAGGAAACACAGGCACTCAAACACTTACAATAATAGTTAGAGCAATAGCCTTAGGGGAGCTAACTTTTGAGAATGTTAAAAAGGTATTATTAAAGGAAATAGCAACTGGTATTATTATGGGCTTTTCTGTAGGGATAGTTATTGCAATTATAGGGTTTTTATGGGTCGGAAAGCCAGTTTTTGGGCTGGTGATAGGTTTAGCTATGCTTTTAAATATGGCTGTTGCAACACTTGCAGGATTTCTAGTTCCTATAACATTAAAAAAGTTAAAAATAGACCCTGCACTAGCTTCTGCAGTTTTTGTTACTACAGTTACTGATGTACTTGGCTTTTTCTTCTTTCTAGGTCTTGCAACTGTTTTACTAGAGTATCTGGTATAGTTTATTATAATAAATGAGGAGAGTTGTGACAGTAAAAAAACTTTAACGTTCATATGGAAATAGATAGATATATAATATATAATATTTAATAAGCTCAATTTACATCTAGGGGGTCATAAATTGAATCGGGAAGTTGCTTTCAAAGAAAAATTAGTTAATTATAATATCAAAATAAATGTAATAAGTGGAATATTTTCAGTAATTGCAGTAAATCTTGTAACACCTTATTTTGCGAAATTTGCAGAGAGGCTTGGTGCTGGTGATTATGAGATTGGGCTCCTTTCTTCTCTTCCATCAGCAGTTGGCTTTTTTACACTTATTCCAGGGGCAATATTAATTGAGAGCTTTAATAATAAGAAAAATATAACTGGTACCATAATATTTACACATAAGGTGTTCTTTTTATTACTAGCTACTGTTCCATTTGCACCTAAGAACTATCAAGCATTGCTGTTTGTTTTTCTTGTTGGATTAATGAATCTTCCAGGTTCGATTGCAGGAATAGGCTATCAATCCTGTATTGGGGATATTTTCGATTCAGAGAACCTTGGTAAAGCCATGTCAAGCAGAAATATATATTCTACAGCAGTAGGAATACTCATTACATTACTATCAGCACAGCTAATAACGAAAATTCCAAATACGAATAAACAGACCATAATTTTGTATCAAGTGCTGTTTATAATAAACTTTATCATAGCACAGGGAGAGATAATTACATTTTTAAAATTTCGGGGTATGAGAACTGTAAAAAAAGAAAAGGAAAAGAGATACATAGATTCTCTTAAGGAGACTATAAAAAATATTCCAAGGGAAAGAAACTATGTTATTTTTATGATAAGTTCACTTGTTTTCTATTTTGGATGGCAAATGGGATGGCCTCTGTTTAATATATACACAATAAGCAATTTAAAGGCGGATGAGTTTTGGTTAAGTATTATAGCAGTTTCAAGCAGTATAGCCTCCATAGCTGCATATAAGCCCTGGGCTAAATTTGCGAGGAAAAAGGGGAATATATATGCACTATTTATTGCAACCATAGGCATGTCAATAACTCCCCTATTATATGCAGTTTCAAAAAACTTGATTGTATTGGTGGTGTTTAATATAATAATTGGGGTTTCAACAGCAGGAACTGTACAAATACTTTTCAATTTGCTACTAGAGGTTACTCCAAATACTAACAGAACTGTTTATATTGCTATATATAATACACTAATGAATTTGTCTGCAGCAATTTCACCATTAATTGGGGTAGCAATAAAGGATAAAACCAATATATTTACTACATTGATTATAGTAAGTTTTTTAAGGTTTTTAGGAAGCATTGCATTTATGATAAGCAGCAAGTTAATAGGAAAGGGGCAAATCAAAACTCAAAATAATCAGTTATACTTGTAATGGGGTCCCTGACCCTACCTTCCTATAGAATGAAACAGAGTCCAATAATTGATAAATAATAAAATATAATATTGAAATTAAGGATGATGTTGTATTTTATGTTATTATGTTATTATATTAATAAGTACTAGCTTGGTTTAGTTTCTGTTGCTTTGATTTATAATAATACCTACTATAAATATATATTTTATTAATTAATATGGAGGATGATTAGATGATAAAAGGAGTAGCAGCATCATCAGGAATAGCAATAGGTAAGGCACTAGTTGTAGAAAAGAAGAAAGTTGAGATTCAATGTAAAAAGGGATGCAATATTGAAGAGGAAAAAGAACGCTTTGTAAAAGCGGTTGAAGTATCGAAGGAACAGGTAACTAAGATAAAAAAT
>JARDZI010000005.1 GCA_029240935.1 Clostridiales bacterium | reverse complement strand
AAGGAAATGATAGGCTACTGGGGCTATGAGGGAAACAAGTACAACACACTTCTTGACTTCTACGAGCCAGGTTTCACGGTTGAAAAGATCGACAAGGTTTTTGGAGAGCTTAGAAATGCAATTGTTGAGTTGCTTAACAAAATTAAGGCATCTGGATATACTCCTAACACAAATATACTTGAAGGAACATTCTCAAAGGAAAGCCAGGAAGATTTGTCAATTCATATACTTAAAAAAATGGGATACGATTTTGAAGCAGGTCGAATGGATGAAACCATGCACCCATTTACTATTGAGTTCAACAATAAGGATGTGAGAATTACTACCCATTATTATGAACATGATTTTACAAGTGCCCTCTTTAGTTGTATACACGAGGGTGGGCACGGAATATATGAACAAGACATTGCCGATGAGCTTATCGGTACAACCCTTGGAAGCGGAGTATCCTCAGGTATACATGAATCCCAGTCAAGGTTCTATGAAAACATACTTGGGAGAAGCAGAGAATTCTGGAAGGGCTTTTATCCTGAGGTTATAAGAACATATCCTCAGTTTAGTGCTGTAGACTTTGAGGATTTTTACAAGGCGATTAATATTGTGAAGCCATCTTTGATAAGAGTAGATGCAGACGAATTGACCTATAGCCTTCATATTATAATCAGGTATGAAATAGAAAAGGCCCTTATTAATAATGAAATTGAGGTTGAGGACTTACCTAGGATTTGGAATGAAAAATACAAGGAATATTTAGGAATAGAGCCAGAAAACGATGGAGTAGGAGTACTTCAAGATGTTCACTGGGCAGGGGGATCCTTTGGCTACTTCCCATCCTATGCCCTTGGTAATCTATACGGAGCCCAATTCTATTATGCAATGTTAAGGGACATTCCTAACACAATGAAGGATGTAGAAAATGGCGAGTTTGGAGCTATTAAGGAATGGCTAAAGGAAAAGATACATAAGCATGGAGGGGTTTATAAACCATCGGAGCTTATTAAGATGGTAACAGGAGAAGAACTTTCTGCCAAGTATTTTATTGAGTATTTGAATAGGAAGTATGGAGAGATTTATAATTTTTAAATTCCTATATAAAGGAGTTTAATTCATTATTTAGATTTAAAAAAATTATGGCTATCAGCCTAAACCTAGTGAAGAATTCTAAATATCCTTCACTAGGTTTAGGCTGATAGCCATAAACTTTGCCCAACAAGGTCTAGAATAATATCCCTAACAGGTTTAATTTCCTTAATCAATGCTGAAACCATGGAAATTCGTATACTCTGTTTCTAAAACTTATCGCAAGTACTTATTTGGAGCTCAGGTCATGTTTGGCGGATTTAAGCACTGGTTAACTTCCTTGAACCAGATCATTAATAATTTCTTTAACCGGTTTAACTGACTTAATCATTGCTGAAGCTATAGAAATACTAACTGTTCCCTTATTAAAGTCACCCTCCAGCATACCTTCACGAATGCCACCAGTATTGACAACAAGAGCACTGATAGGGGCCTCCTCAGTGTTTGGATTATATAGCTCTACTGGGGCTTGAGGACCATTTTTGGCTAGGGCTCTTACAAGCATACCAAATGAATCTTCTAGAACAGTGGTAGAGGTATCTGTAGCGTCAAGAATAGCCTGTTTACAGCTTGGACACGCTGGACATTCAGTAGAGGCAATAAATCTTGTTCCCAGGTATACTCCTTCTGCACCTAAGCTTAAAGCAGCTTCTATTCCACGATTATCCACAATACCGCCACCTGCAATTACTGGGATAGAAAGGTTGTCCACAATTAGGGGAATTAAAGTGAAGATAGGAATCCTATACGCGCTAAGATGACCACCACTTTCAAAGCCTACTGCAATAATAGCATCTATACCAGAAGCCTCAGCAACCCTTGCGCTATCTACATTAATATTAGGTTCTCTATGAAATATCAAGGTTCCCTTATCATGTAGTTTTTTAACAAGCAGCTGATCAGGAGGGAATCCTGAGGTTATAACTAGAGGTACTTTTTCCTCAAGTATGATTTTTAAACAGTTACCACCAAATGTGTCCTGGGAATTAAGATCGTCACCCATCATTATTAGATTCACCCCAAAGGGTTTGTCAGTTAATGACCTTACCTTATGTATTTCTCTTCGAAGTCTTTCTCCTGTTTCAACAATGGAATTAGTTACAGTATTTTGACCAGCATTAGGACCAAGAGTTCCAATCCCTCCAGCATTGCAGACTTCTGATACTAATTCAGCAGAAGTAACCCATGTCATCGGAGCTTGAATAATTGGATATTTAATCCCTAGCATTTTGGAAATTCTTGTTTCCTTCATTTTTTTACCCCTTTCAAAGTATTTATGATATGTTTTATATATTATACAAATAATGGAAAAACCCTTTTTATATATTAAAAAGGGTAACAGCCTGAGAAGAGTTTGCTAAAACCTCTTCTCAGGCTGTTACCCTTTCCGATGAACTAGTAAACTAGAATACTAGAATACCCAAGGCAGAAGCAGGTCAGCCTGCCGCTACGGGTTGTAAACCATTGGTGCCATCCATATTAGATATCCCAAGCCGTCATTCTGAACGCAGTGAAGAATCTTTCCCTAGGTGCGTACAAAGATCCTTCACTACTTTCAGGAGGACATGCGCATCACCCTTCCAAGACATTGTATCACTTCTTAAACCTCTCAAATGCATCCTCATACACCCTAAGTGTATTCGCTGCTGTCTTTTCCCAGCTGAATTCCTTGGAACGGATATAGCCTTTTTCTGCAAGCTCATTACTTACAGAGCTGTCTTCCAGTACCTTTTCCAGTGCAGCCTTAAATTCTTCTGTATCAAATGGGTTAATGAGTACAGCACCGTCTCCAACCACCTCAGGGATTGAGGAAACATTGGAGGTTATTACTGGAGCCCTGCAGGACATGGCTTCTAGTGGAGGGAGTCCAAAGCCCTCATAAAGTGAGGGGTAAACAAATACAGAGCAGCTGTTATAAAAATATGGCAGATGCTCATTTGGTACATAGCCTGGAAAATGAACCATTCCCTCTATTCCAAGGCTTTCACATAGCTTAATTAAAAATGTGTGCTCATCCTTTGAGGGACCAAGTATTACAATTCTATAATCCTTTGATAGATTTTTATATATCCTGGAAAAGGCCAGTAGTATTGATTTAACGTTTTTTCTTGGACTAAATCCTCCTAGGTATAATATGAAATCATTTTTTATATTATAATTATCCTTTACAAACTTCTTTGTATATTCCCTATCTAGTGGCATGAATATGCTGTCAGCAGCAAGGGGCGTAACCTTTATTCTATCCTCAGGCATATCAAATATTCTCATTATATCCTTCTTAGAGAATTCAGAAACTGTAATCAGTATATCCGAGCTTTGAATAATTTGAGGCATCTGGGAGATAAAGCGCTTTAAATAACCCTTGCCTACGGTTTCGGGCATAATATAGGGTATGAGGTCGTGTATTGTGGAGATGTTTATACAACTTTTTTGTGGGGTCAAACCTATTCCATTTTGGGGAACATGGTATATATCAGTAGACTTATTTTTAAGATTCATAGGAATGAAGATTTCCTCGAAAAATTTATGATGTTTTTTTGAAGCCATGGTGATATTTACATTTTCATTATATAGTGACCTATAATTTGTCCCCCACCAGTATAGATTGTATTGGTTGGTAGTATCATATTTTAATAGATTCTTTATTATTTCACGGGTATAGGTACCTATACCCGTGCCTGAATACCAGTTTGCACCCCTCGCATCTATTGCAATTCGCATTAAATTCACTCTCCATAAATTGAAGTCTTTATATTAAAATATTAATTTACAACCATATATGTGCATAAAATATATTCTATTTATCACATTTATAAAGTCTTTTCATATTATAAAATATAGGTTTATCTTCTAATAAATATGACTATTTTATTTAATATGATACTTTCCACATTCATCCTAACCGTAGGGGCGAACAGTGTTCGCCCGATTTGGGCATAATCAATTTAAGGTTGACTCGAATTGCTAGTACGCCACGGGCGAACACTGTTCGCCCCTACAAGTTTCATTATTTTTTGTGAGGCATAACAACATGGTGGTTAATATGAAATATGAGCAATGTAATTATTGGAGTTGAAGCATGGAAAACATCAGGTCACTTGTTGAACACAACTACGATTTTATTGTCAATGATATTGAAGGTATAAAAAATGCATATAAAATTAAAACAAAGGATGGGGATAAATGTCTTAAGCTTTCCAAATATGATGCTGGGCAATTCAAATTTATTATGGAAGCTATAAGGCATTTAATAAAAAATGGATATAATTCAATTTTACATCCCTATTGT
The DNA here is from genome assembly GCA_029240935.1 of Clostridiales bacterium. Lineage (GTDB taxonomy): Bacteria > Bacillota > Clostridia > Clostridiales > Caloramatoraceae > JARDZI01. The sequence continues at coordinate 26,167 of JARDZI010000005.1, read as the reverse complement.
ACAAGGGATGGGGAAGATTTCATAAGGTATGATTCAGGTTATGGCTATATGTGCGACTGGATTGAATCAAGGGAAGCAGATTTTAAAAATCCAGTTGAGCTGAAGCTTTGTGTAGATGCCCTAAGTCAGCTCCATTATGCTTCAAGGGGCTTTGTTGCACCGAGGGAGTCTAGGGGGAGAAATTACTATGGAAAATGGGTGAAGAAGTTTAAAAAAAGATGTGATGAGCTCCTATACTTCAAGGCATTAATAAAGTCAAAGGATAAGCTGGCTGAGTTTGATAAGTGTTATTTAAAATATTTTGATATTCATTACAGACAGGGTTTAAAAACTATTTTGGATATTGAGGGGTCAAGATATTTTGAAATTATGGAGGACCATAAAAAGCTATCCAGTCTGTGTCACCATGATTCTGCAAATCATAATTTTCTCATAACTAAGGATTTAAATATATATGTTATAGACTTTGATTATTGTGTATTAGATTCCCATATTCATGACCTGGCTAGTATTATAATTAGAAACTTAAAATATGGCCACTGGAGCATGTATAGAATGGAATTTATACTGGACATTTACTCAAATAAAATAGTTATTAATAGGGATGAAAGATACCTTATATTTTGTTTTATGGAATTTCCCCAGGACTTTTGGCAGATAGGACTTCAATATTATGTGGAGAAACAGTCCTGGGGGGAGGATTTCTTTTTAAAAAAGCTTCATAGGATAGTTGAGGACAGTAAGGACAGAATGGAATTTATTAAGGAATTGGAAGCAAGTTTTGTGGAGGGATAGAATGTCTCATAAAAATGCAAATAAAACTGAAGAGGATGTTAATGGATTAGGTTATGAATTGGATAATGGAATATTTGGAGCTAATGGTCAGGATATTGACATTGCAAATAATGAGAAATCAGAGGAGTCCTCCATTAATAGCCTTGAGGTAAGGGTTGAAAGGTTGAAAAATGATGTTAAAAATCTTAAAAAAATTAAAAAGCAACAGGAGAAGCTAGGAAAGCTTGAGGGAAAGAAGCTTGAGATTTTAAATGAAATTGAAAAGGAACAGGAAAGGGAGAAAAGGTCAAAGCATAGACATGACAAGAGAAAGAGGTAGTAGTTGGAGGTTAAATGATGGACTATAACAGAGTATATTACACAGATGCTAAAATAGTCCCAGAGAAGGATGAAACCCATGTATTAAAGCTTTCAAAAACTAAATATAGATTTAAACAGGTGAATAGGAAGGAATGGGAGATTATGTCTACTGCTGCAGTACTGGATTATGTTTCATCAAAGGGTTTTAATGAGATAACATTTATAAAAAAGAATGGAGACCTTAAACCCTATGTAAAGAATGGAGAAGGTCTATATGTATTTATGAGTATTGCAGATGGAGAGAAGTTAAAGCTAAGAAATGAAAACAATGGATTGAGGCTTACAGAGCTTCTTGCAAGATTTCATAATGCAGCGGAGGGCTTTATTCAACCTCCAGGAATAAAGATACAGGTTGATTGGGGAAAAAGAATGGAGAGGTATAGAATGTTTACCTCCAGGCTTGAAAAATACATTAATTATATTGAAAACAAGGAAGTATTAAATGAGTTTGAGGAGTACACATTACAGTACACTGAAACTCTAATAAAAAGGGCAAGGGCTGGAATGAAAATATTGAAATCACTTAGCTACCTGAGATCTCTTGAGAGTAGTATGAAAAGAAAGGAAATATGTATTAATAATATTTCTAGTAACACAGCAATTATTAATGAAGATGGAGTGGTAATTAGCAAGATATTTGAAATTGGATACAATATGGCAGAGGAGGATATTGCCGCGCTTATAAAAAAGCTGATTATTGTAACAGGTGATCCTGGAGTTTTTGATAGGGTAATGGGTAAGTATTGTGGTATAAGAGAGCTTGGTGAGGATTCAGAAAGCATAATAAAAGCACTTGTATCCTATCCATCTGATTCAATTAAGGTAATACTGAAATATTATAACCAAACAAAGGATATGACTGAGGGGGATTCTGCATATAATCTCCTAATGCTGGAAAAGTTGAAAAAGTATATTGGTAAAGAGCTATTGACAGATGTTTTGGGGGGATAGATGTGGAATATAGGTACAGGGATAAGGCTTACTTATCTCATTATTCACTGGATACTAAGCTATTTGATTATTTTGATTTTTTAGTTGAAGATGCAGCTCCTATTAGATCGGTGTATATATTAAATACTGATAAGGGATTGAAGATATTAAAGAAGGTTGATTACAGCATGGATGAATTAGGCTTCCTTTATAATTCTCTAAACATAATAAGAAAAAAATATCCATATGTTATCAACTTTAGGGAGAGCATTGATGGTAAGCCCTATGTAAAGTATGAGGATGGTATATATGTAGTACTTGACATAATAGAGGGCAGAGACTGTGTGTTTGAGAACCCAATTGACTTAAAAAAAGCAGCATCAGCTTTGGCAAAGCTTCATATGGCTGGGGAAGAGGTGGATATTGAAAATACCTCTAGAAAAGGTCTTGGTAAGCTTATGGAGAAGTATGAAGAAAAGCTTAGGGCAATGGAAAAGTACAAGGAAATCGCAAATATGCATGTTAATAAAAGTGAATTCGATGAGATTTATTTAAAATATGCTGACTACTATATTTCCTGCATTAAAAGAGCATACACTTATCTTGAAAAGTCTAACTACAAGGAACTGTGCAGGCTTAAGCATACTCTTTGTCACCACGACCTTGCACATCATAATATTTTAATTGGTAAGGACGATAATGTTTATTTCATTGATTTTGATTATTCGGTAGTTGACCTTCCATATCATGATATATCTAATATAATTACAAAGGCGATTAAGCATAATGAGTGGGATATTGGCTTTGCTAATGTTATTATGGAAGGGTATATGGAAAATAGAGAGCTGTCAAGGGATGAAATTGCAGTTCTATATGCATATCTCCTGTTTCCTCAGGATTTTTATGATATTGCATCAAACTATTATATGAAGACCAGGGGCTGGGAAGAGGATGAATTCAGAGATAAGCTAAAGAGAAAAGCAGAGTATATGGAAGATAGGGAGAAGTTTCTTAAGGAATTTGAAAATAGATGGCTCCAGGCATAAGCCTGAAGCCATTCTTATATATAACACACTAAACATTTCGTCATGTAGGGGAGAACAGTGTTCTCCCGCCTTTTGGAATCATCCTTTAGAGGTTAGAGCAAATTGTATATGCGTCTCGGGCGAACACTGTTCGCCCCTACGGGTTGGGATATTCAAAGGATACTGTGCGGTTATTTGCCGCCTAGCTTTGTTAACACTTGTATTGTTTCAACTGCTGTTCTCTTCCAGGAATACATGGAGCTTCTTCTTAAGCCCTTAAAGGACATTTGCAGATGAAAATCCTTGTCTTCAATAAGGTTCAGGAGTTTTTTCGAAATATCATTAACATCCTGGGGGTCTATATACACCGCATCATCTCCCAATACCTCAGGAATAGAGGTTACATTTGAAGCAATCGTTGGAGTGCCGCATGCCATTGCTTCAAGTGGTGGAAGTCCAAAGCCCTCGTAGAAGGAGGGGTAACAGAAAATGTGGGCAGCATTATAAAATATGGGCAGCTCCTCAACTGGCACATAGCCAGTAAAAATAACATCATCCTTTAATCCGAGCTCATAGGCTGTATCCCTGTAATCATAATAGGAGCGTCCCTTTTTACCCAGGATAACCAACTTAAAAGGTTCCCTTAGCTTGCTTTTTATTAAACTAAATGCTTGTATAAGACCTTTGATGTTTTTTCTGGGACTAAAGCCCCCTACATAGAGTATAAACTTATCATTTACTCCGTAATTCCTTTTTATAAATTCTCTGCAAACAGATTTGTTTCGTGGAAAATATATATCCTCAGCTGCAAGGGGAGTCACAAATATTTTATCTAGTGGATAGTTTAGGGATTTGGCAATATCCTCCCTAGAGTAGTTGGATACTGTAATTATTGCATCTGTCATGGGAATTATTTCTGGAATCTCCTTAGCATATATCTTCATATATTGGGGACCTACTGTTTCAGGCATTCTATAAGGGATTACATCATGAAGGGTTATTATAAAGGGACATTTTTTTTCTTTTGGGAGCCCAATTCCGTTTTGAGGTACAAGATATACATCAATTCCAGTATCCTTTAAAATATTTGGAATATCAATCTCTTCCCAGAAGTTCTCCTTCTTATCCTCTGCAATAGCACGAATATCAATATTGTCACCGGGATTTAAATCAGAATGGTTCTCATCTGGAAGGAATAATAAATATCTATTTATTTTATCCATAAGATTTATATTGTATATTAGCTGGTAGGTATAGGTGCCGATTCCTGTACCCCTATACCATCTAGCTGCTCTTGCGTCAATTCCTATATTCATTTAAGCAACCTCGCCTATTATTCTTATTGTTCATAATATGTTATTTATTGACAGGTTGTGAAAAGAGGAGAGTAAATATAATTTTTATTGCAAAAGTCCTACATTTATTTTAAAATTATTTTAACGATAAAATTATAGTTTAAATTTAAAATTTTATTTGATAAAAATGTTGTATAATATCTATAGAGGTGATTATTTTGGAAGAGAGTAGGGGTTTGACAACACTTGAGGAAATAAAGGCTATAAATGACCCATATAGGCTGCAAATATTATTTTATTATCAAAGAATGGGCAGAGCTGCAACTGTAAAGGAGATTGCAGATAATATGGGTGAGGTTCCTGCAAAGGTTCATTATCATGTGAAAAAACTTGAAAGTGCAGGTATTCTTAGATTGTCTTATACTAAGACTGTTAATGGAATTATAGCAAAATACTATGAATTAACTGCAAAGGATTTTCATATAAAGGTAAACAATATAAATTCAGATATATCAAGGCAGGTGGCTTCACAGAATGTGAAGCTTACAGTAATGGCAGCATATGACAGCAGCAAGAAAATTGTTGTGGAGGACATTCCAGAGGACACAAATGTTATGCTGAGTACAAATACTTTATATATGACTGAGGATAAAGCAAAGGAATTAAAGAAAATGCTTTATGAGTTTGTAAAAAACTATAAGGTGGATAGAGGGGAAGAAGGGGCAAAGGAATATCATTTATTCAATGTTCTTGCACCAGTGAAGTTAATTAAAAAGTAGTGGCAGGCTGCCCATAGCTGACCCCTCTCTGGAGGGCGCAAGAATCTCTGGCTTGAAATATGGATTCTCCCTGGTGGATGATGCCCTGGTCAGCCGTTGGCGGCTGACGCTACTATACAATATACAGTATACAACATAGCCTTGTGGTTAGTTTGATTGCCATAGGGCTAATTTTTATGTATTACAATCATATAAAACAAACCTTCGACATAAAAATAAATAGGGGGTGATTATATGGTAAGAGAAACTGAAATATCAACACAATTTGGATTTCAAATATATGAGATAATACCAATGAAAGGAGTTTACTTAATAAAAACTGATAAAGGAAACAAATGCTTAAAAAAAATAAGCTATGGAACTCAAAAATTAATGTATATATACAAAGCTAAAGAACACATAGTTAGTAATGGATTTGATAAAATAGATAGAAACTATCTGACCCCCGAGGGTGCTCCCTTTGCCTTTGTAAATGATGACATTTATGCGGTAACTAATTGGATTGAAGGGAAGGAATGTGACTTCAAGAAGGAGGAGGACTTAAAGAGGGCAGCAGAGACATTAGGACGTTTCCATTTGTGTGCAAGAGGGTTCACACCTGATGAGGACACAAAGGTAAGAAGTGATATAGGAAAGCTTACTAATACCCTTGATAAAAGGCTAGCCACCTTGAATAAAATGAGGGATATTGCAAGGAAAAATAAAAGAAAAACAGAATTTGATATGCTGTATCTATCCAATGTGGAGTTCTATTTAAAACTGTCAAAGGAAGCTATGAAAGCCTTGGATTTGGAAAGCTATAAAAAAGTATGTAGTGATGCTTTAAGTGATAAGGTACTATGTCATCATGATTTTACTTATCATAACATTTTATTTGCTGATAACGGGGATTCGTATGTAATTGACTTTGATTACTGCAAATGGGAAATGCAGATTTATGATGTTGCAACCCTCCTAATAAAGTCCTTAAAAAGGCTGAACTGGGATATAAATTCTGGAAAGCTTGTATTAGAAGCATATAGTAATATTAAACCTATTACTAAGTATGAGCTAAACATATTAAAAACCCTATTAGTGTTTCCTCAAAGATTTTGGAGACTTTCAAACAGATATTATTACAAGGAAGCCGGCTGGAGCGAAGCAAGCTTCGTAAAGAAGATGAGAGAAATTACAGATGAAAGAGAAGCCTATATGAATTTTATAAGTAGTCTATAATAGGTGACAGGCCAGAAGCCTGTCACCTATCTCATATTTGTGGGGTAATTCGTAACAAATCACTTGTAAACATAGGTATGAATATGGATATTACGTAGGGGCGAACAGTGTTCGCCCGTGAGGTACCATGTATAGACTTAAGGTGCCAGCCATATGAGATTATGAGATTTCATGAAATCTCATAATCTCATATGGCTGGCACCTTAAGTCCCACTCACTTTGTTATCATCTCTAAAATATCAAATCTCCTATTTTCATGAAAACCCATATATTCGATTCCGTCATATTTTCTATTGGCAATATTATTTTTGCTGTTTCTGATGGCAAATATGGTGTCTCCAACTATGGTTTCTGCCATTTTAAGTCTGTGTTTTTCGGTTCTTTCATTGGAACCTAAGGCTGCATGAAGCTTTTTTAGACCTATGTCTACCTTATAATTATTCTCCACGGCGTATTCTAAAAGAAGTGGGGGAATTCCTATATATTCATTGGGAATGGATTTAGCAAGTTTTTTTGATAAACCTATTGGGCCGTGGGAGGGGGAGGCATGTTTTATTTTACTGAATATATTCAACTCCTTATTGAGCATTTTTCTAAACTCCAAGACATAGGTGGCCAGGCCATCAGGAAGGCATCCATCACAGTAGCAGTCGGTTAATGCAAGATCAATTCCTGATTCAAGTGCTTTAAACATAGTATTAATATCATCCTTTGTCATTCCAATCATATCCCCATCGAAGAATATGAAATATTCACCACCATCCTCCAGGGCATAGTGGAGACCTAAGGCCTTTGGGATATCATGTCCTAAAGGTGTATTAATAAATATAATTTCAGTTTTGTCAGATAGATTTTTTTTAATTATTTCAAGGCTCCCATCATCACTTCCATTTTCCACAAGTACTATCCTGTCAGCGTTGCTTTTTTCACATGTTTTAATAATACTTTCAATATGCAAGGATTCATTTAGACATGGGATAATTATATACTTCAAAAAATCACCTCCATTTAATTACTGAAGTTTTCCACTAGGAGTAAGAGTTACTCCATATAAGTTCTATATATAATATGCGGTATAGGTTTGTTATGACAACAAATGTAATTTAAAGTCGTTTCTTGGAATGTTGGATGTATAAAAGAAATTCTATGAAGAAATATTAGTGTGGTTATACGTCCTACTGACTGCTACTCTCAATGTAGGGGCGAACAGTGTTCGCCCCTACAAAACTAAATAGTTAAATTGTTTCAGTTAACATATAGACGATTTGTGACCTATTCTTCCTATAATCCTTTCAAATGTTTCATTAACAAAAGATGTCGAGAATTCATATTATATACTATCTAGGTAAAGGAGTGATTCAATGGAGGAGTTTAAGGTGGGAGATGTTGTAATTAGAAAATCCTATGGGGGAGATATATATTTTAAGGTTGTCCAAATTGTAAAAAAAGCTGATGGTCAAAACCTTTATATGTTAAAAGGAACAAATCTAAGAATTATGGCTGATGCTCCAGAAAATGATTTGGAAAGGCCAGGTTTAAATAGAATAAGTGCTAATGATGAAAACTCAAATAGAAGAGCTAATTCAATGATGAAGAAGGTATTGCTTCAAAGAAGAAATCAAATGACGAGTATAAGAGGAACTGTTTTTCAAAAGACAAGTGAGGGAGTATTTGTAGGTAAAACTGGTAAAGTGCTACATGTTGATGGTGATGAAGAGTATCTTAACGTATGCCTCCGAGGATATAAGCAGCTCGGCCTGGAGGCATATGGAAGGTTAGTCCCTGAGATGCAGCAGCCCAAAATGATTACAGAGCTATTAAAAGAATATAGACCGGACATACTGGTTCTTACCGGACATGACGGAATGGTTAAGGGAACTCAGAACTTTAGAAGTGTTGACAGCTATAGAAATTCAAAGTATTTTGTGGAGGCTGTAAGAGCTGCAAGAACATATGAACCATCCTATGATGACCTTGTTATTTTTGCTGGAGCATGTCAATCCTACTATGAAGCAATAATGGATGCAGGTGCTAATTTCGCAAGCTCCCCCCATAGAGTGCTTATTCATTGTCTTGATCCAGTGTTCATATGTGAAAAAATTGCATTTAGCAGTATCTCAAAGTTCTTAACAGCTCAGGAAGCTCTAGAAAATACAATAACTGGGGCAAAGGGGATTGGAGGCCTTCAGACAAGGGGGAAGTTCAGAGAAGGTACCCCAAAATCTCCCTATGCATAGGGAGGGATTATAAATGAGTGGACTCTTTATAGAAGTATACAGTAAAGATATGAGTGAATTAATGAGTGTCGAAATTGATGAAGCTTTAATATATGAAGTAGCATCATTCAATTGGCTTAATAACAATTATAGTATAGAGGTAATCAAGGCTCTTACAGTTTTAAAAAGAAGTCAGCTTGTTAAGGAAATAAAAAATTCTAAGTATGCCTTCCCTTCGAAACAAGCTTTGATTTTAGACAAATCATGTTATGAGATGCTAGATAAGGAAAAACAAAGGATAATTATTGACGCTGTAGCTTCCACAAGGGGTATTATTGCAGTTTGTGGAAATAAGGCAGTGGATCTGTTTGTTACAGAATGCTGTGGAGGAGGAACCACAAACTCTGAGGATGTGTTGGGCTATAGAATAAACTACCTTAGAAGAGTACTATGTGAGAATTGTACCCATAATAGCTATGAAAAAAAATTTAGTATTGTAGAGTATGCAAAGAAATCAAATCTTAAGGGCCTTGCTTTCAAGGATAGTATGGATGGAGTTTTTAGTGAGGTTGAAAGAGATGATACAGGAAGAATCATAAATATTAGCTTTCTAGGTGTTAAAATGTCTGGAGAAGAATTTGCTAAAATGTTTGGAATGGAAAGCAACAGGGTATATTTCATGGAGGATAGTGTTATATTTAGGGCAATTGGAAAAGGAATTGGCCTTGGCATTTGTATTGAGGGCGCAAACAATATGGCGAGAGAGGGAAAGAATTTTAAAGAAATAATTAATTATTATTATACTGGGGTTACATTTGAAGACATTGATGAATATAAGCTTTTAAAAACTCTAAGGGACAAGAAAATAATTGTTGACCCAGGACATGGGGGAAAGGATAGGGGAAATATAAATGAAGGTATAGAGGAGAAGACTGTAAATCTTAAAATAGGTCTTCTGCTAATGAATAGACTTCAGGATAAGGGAGCAACTGTAATGTTAACAAGGGATAATGATGTAAATATCTCATTAAGTGACAGGGTGGAAATGATAAACAGAGAAAGACCAGAATTATATATAAGTATACACCAAAACTATTTTGCAGCACCTGGGGTAAATGGGGTGGAATGTTATTGCTATAATAGGGATGAGGAAGCGTTAAAGCTAGGAAGTATAATAAGCAGGGAAATAAGCAATAGGATTGGAGTTAAAGACAGGGGTACTAGGACCGGGGACTATTTTTTGTTAAGAGAATGCAAGGTAAGTGGTGTAATGGTTGAATGTATGTATATATCCGGGAATCAAGATATAACAAAGTATAATGAAGATAATTTTAGGAATATTGCTGCAGCCATTTATGAAAGTATATGTATTTACTATAATATAACGCCCTAAGAGTTTCTCTTAGGGCGTTAATATTATACTCACCACATTCAGTCTAACCGTAGGGGCGAACAGCGTTCGCCCGTTTTACGCACTATGATGCAGGGAGAGCCTAAATTCATAGTGCCCTTGGGCGAACACTGTTCGCCCCTACAAGTTTCATTCTTTTTTTGGGGTTGTGCTGGTGTTGAATTTTATATTTATTACAAAAAAATATTTGTCGAAAATAAATTTATTATTATTGATAAAGTGGGGTATAATATACGGAATTTAGGCACAATATATACTTATGTTGTAGATGTTAGTATTTTATATATATGGAATATGATAAATTACAAATTTAATAAAAAATCAAGGTGATACATAGCTGTAAAATAACCGTAATTGTGAATTTTATGTGACTAAATCTCTCATTCTCATTAATTCGCCATATAATATATATAGTTCTAATATTGACATCTGTTAAAAATGTTGCTAAAATATTTATTCCTCTTGACGGATTGAATTTTTTATTGTAAAATAGTAATAGTGGAAAGAGGGTGTTTTACATGCGAGGCAAAGAAGTGTTGAATGCCATCAAAAAGGATATAGATGAGCATATAGGAGAAAAGGTGCTTCTTAGAGCTAACAGCGGAAGGCGCAAAGTGGTGATAAGAGAAGGCGTCCTTGAAAAAACATACCCTAACATCTTTATAGTGAGAATCGACGGAAGCGATAGTACATCGCGAACAATATCATATAGTTATTCCGATATATTAACACAAACTGTCCAGCTTGTGTTTAATGAAGCAAGTATGGCAATTGGGTAACCAATTAACTTAGAAACCCCAGGCACATTGTTAGTGAGTTTTTTTAATAACTCACTAACAATGTGCCTGGGGTTTTTTTATACAAAAATATTGTAATATTTTTACCTCTATTAATATATATTATATTAGGTAATCTAGGGTGGGAGGTATTTATAATGTCTGTAGAACTCGTACGAGATATAATAAACTATGAAAAATTAGTTGGAGAAGGAACAGGCCAAACTATGGTTGATGATTATATAGTTTTGGCAGAAAGAAATCCTGAGTTTGCAAAGGTATTAAACACAGATGGAAAGGTAGTAATTGTAAGCAGCGAAGTAGTTGAGGACAGAATTTTAGTAGAAGGGAAAATGGTTTTCGAAATCCTTTACGCTTCAAATGATGAAAATCCAGGTATATATAAGGAGAAGGCTGTATCAAACTTTAACCATAGCATACAGATTCCAGGAGCTATTCCAGAAATGATGTGTAGGGTAACAACAGGTATTGATCTTATAAACAGCACAATAGTTAGCAATAGAAAGGCAAAAATAAATGCTGTAATTAACATCAAGGGTATGGTTTATGGAAAGGAAGCTGTTGAGGTAATAACCGATATTAGGGGGCAGGATGTACAATTACTGAAGGAGCCATGCGAAATAGATGAATATGTAGTCGAGGATAATGGGCAGTCAGTAATAAAGGGTAAGGTTGATATACCTGAGGATAAGGGAGAAGTAAAATCTATATTAAAAACTAATGTTCATATTCACAAAAAGGATGTGGCTGTTCAGGAAGATAGGATAATAATAAATGCATGTGCATTAATCAAGGTGGTGTATGATACAACTGGAGGGGATGACATATTATATATGGAGCAGGATGTTGCCTTTACACATGAAATGAATGTGTCAGGCGTAGCTCCTGGAATGAAGTGTGATGTTTCATTTAAAATACAGGATGATTATGAGGAAATAAAGGAAAATGAAGAGGGTGAAAGAAAGGGTATTGAGGTAGAGGTTGTAGTTGATATTAAAACTAAGGTTTACATGAAAAAGGAAATGGAAAGAATTGAAGATGCCTATTCTCCAGAAGAAAAATATGAGTTGGAAAAACAGACAGTAAAATCCATGAGCTTTTTTGGAGAGGGTGTTGACAGTCAGAATCTTAAGGAAAAAATAGTGCTGAGCGATGATGCAAAGCCAATTAATAATATAAAGCATATAAATGTAAATTCTGTTATTACAGATTCTAAGATTGTTGAGGATAAGGTAGTTATTGAAGGAATTGTAAATTGCTGTGTAATATATATGGCAGCAGTAGAAGAGGGTGGAATGGAAAACTATATAGAGGAGATTCCATTTAAATCAACCATTGACATACCTGGGGTTAAATTTGATATGGCTTCAGAGGTAAATGCAAACATTGAGCATATGTCCTATGAAAAAATGTCTGGAAGGGAAATTGACTTAAAGGTTATCATAGAGACAGTGGCGAAGGTATTCAGCAAGGCAGTTGTAGATGTTGTTAGGGCAGTTGAGGAGATTGATATAAGTGATAACATAAGGAATATGCCAAGTATAATAATATATACTATTCAACAAAATGACAATTTGTGGAAAATTGCGAAGAAATATTATACAACCATAGAGGATATTGTAAAGATTAATGAGATTCAGGACCCTGATTATGTGGAAGCTGGAGCAAAAATACTAATACCTAAAAAAATGTTTATGAGATAGGCATGTCTAGAAACTCCTCGATAAGGGGAGTTTTTTGTATAAATAAAAGGCTAATGGTAAAAATATTAAGTGACTAAAAATTTATTTCTATCAAGCTATGCTACCTGTAGTGGCAGGCCTCTGCGCCTGCCTTGGTCTAACAGTGGTCCCAGCAATATGTAGGCATGGAAGCCTGCCACTACAGGTTAAAATGTAAAATCATAGCTATAAATTAACTTTTGAAAGGACAAAAATAACTTAAGGTGAAATTATGGATGAAAGTTTTGGCAACCTAATTATAATAGGTGGAGCAGAGGATAAGAAGGACAAATGCGAAATTCTAAAGGAAGTTACTAGAAAGTCATCTAAGCAGGAAGGACCATTGATAGTACTAACAGCAGCAACAGATTATCCTGAGGAGGTTGGTGCTGCATATTTAAGTACATTTAGAAGATTGAATTTTAATGATGTGAGAGTTGTAGATATTAAAAATAGGGATGATGCAAACAGATTGGATTATGGAAACGGAATACAGGATTGCAGCTGCATATTTTTTACAGGAGGGGATCAACTTAAAATAACAAGTCTTATTGGCGGTACCTATCTTTTGGAGAGCTTAAAGACAGCTTATAAAAATGGTGTCTTAATAGTTGGTACTAGTGCAGGGGCTTCCTGTCTTTGTTCGACAATGATAGTATCAGGCAAGGATGATGAATCTCCAAGAAAATGTACTATTAAGATGGCACCAGGACTGGATATTATTAGAGGAGTATTAATAGATCAACATTTTGCTCAAAGGGGGAGAATTGGAAGGCTTTTAAATGCTGTTGCACAAAATCCTGAAATAGTTGGGGTTGGAATTGATGAAAATACTGCAGTTGTAATTGAAGGCAGCAGTACATTTAGGGTAATTGGTTCAGGGGCAGTGACAATTGCCGATGGTAAGGCGATGACTCATACTAATGTTTCGGAGCTTTCACCGGATGAATCCCTTGCTATAACAGATATAAAGCTTCATATTCTACCAAAGGGATATGGATTTAATATAATTGATAGATTGCCTTTACTCAAGATGAAAAACGAGGAGGATAAAAATGAAAATAGTTGATACTAGAGTATATACGGGCAGGAACATATACAGTCACAAATTATGTATTAAGCTTACAGTGGATGTTGAGGATAAATATGATACTCCTACAATGGATATTAAGGGATTTAATGAAAGACTTTTAAAAGCTCTCCCAAATTTAAAAACTCATAAATGCGCTCTTGGATACGAGGGGGGGTTTGTAGAAAGATTAAATACTGGAACATATCTCCCACATGTATTTGAGCATATGATAATTGAGATGCAAAATGCTTTGGGGTTTAAGAATATAAAGTATGGAAAGGCAAGATGTGTTGATAAATCAATATATAATGTAATATATCAATATGATGTGAGGGAAGCAGGCATTTTGTGTGCTAAATATGCACTGGAATGTATTAACACAATAATTAGCGGGAATGACTACCCAATGGATGATGCAATGGAGAATATAGAAAAAGGTATTTCAGATATAAGGCTTGGTCCTAGTACTCTTGGAATATATAATGAAGCACTAAAAAGGGGTATACCTGTATTAAAAATAGGAAATCAAAGTATCCTTCAATTAGGCTATGGGAAAATGCAAAGACGAATTGAAGCAACACTAACAGATTCTACTTCTTGCATAGCAGTGGACATAGCCTGTGATAAGGAATTAACCAGAGAAGCTTTGAAGACGGCTGGAATTCCTGTTGCAGAAGGAGAGACTGTTGATAATGCAGAGGAGGTTGCTGAAGTTTGTCAAAGGATAGGCTACCCTGTTGTGATTAAGCCCTTGAATGGCAATCAGGGAAAGGGTGTTACAGTTGGGATAGAAGATGATGTAACAGCTTTATGGGCATATGAGGTTGCAGCAAAGATAAATAAATCTGTATTGATTGAAAAATTCATTGAGGGACAGGATTACAGGGTTTTAGTATTGAATAAAAAGGTAGTAGCTGTGTCACTTAGAATGCCTCCTAGAGTTGTTGGAAATGGAGAGCATAATATACTTGAGTTAATTCAGAAAGAAAATGAAAATCCTCTTAGAGGTTATGATCATGAGAAACCACTAACAAGGATATCTATTGATGATATAACCATTAATTATTTAAAAAGTAAGGGATTAGAGCTGGATTATATTCCTGAAAAGGGGGAAAAGATTACATTAAGGTTTAATGCTAATCTTTCAACAGGAGGAGTGGCGAAGGATTGTACTGATATTATACATCCCGATAATATGGAGATAATAATAAGGGCAGCTGAGGCTGTGGGACTTGACATTGCAGGAGTTGATATATGTGCAAAGGATATTAGCAAACCACTTAAGGAAACAGGAGGAGTCGTTATAGAGGTTAATGCAGCACCTGGTATAAGGATGCATATGTATCCTACCTATGGTAAAACAAGGAATGCAGCTGCCTATATAGTTGACTATCTATTCCCTAATAAGGAGAACTATTCAATACCTGTAATATCGGTCACAGGTACAAATGGAAAGACTACAACCACAAGAATGATAGCACATATTCTCTCACTTAAGGGGTTGTGTGTTGGAATGACTACAACCTGTGGAGTTTATGTTAATAATAAATTAATTTCTAAGGGTGACAATACTGGGCCAGATAGTGCAAGGTGCGTCCTTATGGATAAAAGTGTTGAAGCGGCGGTCCTTGAGACTGCAAGGGGAGGAATTATTAGGAGAGGACTTGGTTATGATCTGGCGGATGTTGGTGTAATAACCAATATTTCTGGAGACCATTTAGGCATTGATGGAATAGAGACTATGGAGGACCTTGCAAATGTAAAATCCCTTGTTGCTGAGGCTGTAAAGGATTATGGATATGTTGTTCTTAATGCTGATGACCCCTCTGTTAATATAATAAACCAGAGGATAAAGAGCAACATAATATATTTTTCTAAAAACCCAGATAACATAATACTTAAGAAGCATCTTCAGGACCAGGGCCTTGCTGTGTTTCTAAAGGATAATTTTATTTGCTTTGGGGATGGTGAAAAGGTTCAACCCATAGTAAATGTTTCCGACATACCATCAACAATGGATGGTAAACTTGAGTATAATATAGAAAATGCAATGGCAGCTGCTGCTGGATGTATAGGACTGAAGGAGGATATTGAAGTAATTGCAAAGGGGCTAAAAACCTTCTTCCTTGATGAAATACAAAATCCAGGTAGATTTAATGTGTATAGTGTTGATAACTTTAAGGTGGTTGTTGATTATGGTCATAACATTGGGGGATACAATGCAGTAATTGATGGTCTTAAAAAGCTTGATGCAAAGAGACTTGTTGGAGTAATTGCAGCACCAGGTGACAGGAGGGACGATAATATCACTGAGCTTGGAAGAATTAGCGGAAACCAATTTGATTATGTTTATATAAAAGAAGATAAGGATAGAAGAGGCAGAAAGGAAGGAGAAACTGCTGCAATCCTGGAAATGGGTGTTTTGTCTGCTGGTATGGGCAGTAATAGCTATAGGGTAATACTAGATGAGGGAGATGCCCTTCAAGCAGCAATGGAAAATGCCGAGGATGGAGATTGCATTGTTATATTCTACGAGGATTATGATTATGTTATAAGTACAATAACTAATTTTAAAAACTGTCAAAAGGTTCAGGATGTAAAAATTAATGCTGTGTAAATAAAGGGGAGTGGAAGGTCACTCCTCTTTATATTAAATGATTAAAATAAACAGTATAGATAATTGATAAAAATTTATTTTATAGGAATAAATTTGAAGGATTTTTTGATTTAATATATAATATATAATACTACACAAAAAATCCTAGTTTAGGGAGAGTGTCATATAAATGGATAAGATAATTGTTAAATGCCCTGGGAAAATAAACCTTTCACTGGATGTGGTAGGAATAAGGGAAGATGGATATCATCTGCTAAAAACCATAATGCAGAACATATCTCTGTTTGATGAGGTTAAGATAAAAAAGACTGAAGGAGATATTAATTTATACTGCAATAATGGGAATGTTCCATGTAATTCTAGTAATACGGCATATAAGGCAGCAAGTATATTAATAGATAAATTTCATTTAAAAGCAGGAGTAGATATTGTAATTGAAAAAAGAATACCAGTTGCAGCAGGTCTAGCAGGGGGAAGTGCTGATGCAGCAGGAGTAATAATAGGTATGAATGAGTTATTTGAGCTTGGTATGTCTGATGAGGACATGATGAGGATTGGGGTTAGAATTGGTGCAGATGTGCCCTTTTGCATAATTGGAAGCACAGCCCTTGCAGAGGGAATTGGAGAGGTTTTGACGCCTCTTTGCTCACTTGAAGATATGTGGTGTGTGCTTGCCAAGCCAGATATTGCTATTTCTACAATGGAAGTGTATGCTAAGCTTAAAATAGATGAAATTCCAAAACATCCAAATACCTTAAAGCTTAAAGAATATATTGAGAAAAAAGAAATTAAAAATATGGCTCAAAATATGGTAAATGTGCTTGAGAATGTAACTATTAAGGAAAATCCGGTTATATTTAATATAAAAAATATAATGATGGAGTTTCAAGCCCTGGGAAGTCTTATGAGTGGAAGTGGTCCTACAGTATTTGGAGTTTTTGAAGATAAAATTTCAGCTGAAGGGTGTTATAATAGATTAAGGGACTATTTGAAGGAAGTATTTTTAGTTAAAACCTATAATAGGAGAGTGTAAACCATGGTAAATGCTGTAATACTAGCTGGGGACAGGGAAGAAAATGGTGGGTCTAAGGCATTGATGATGATATTATCCAAGTATATGATCGAATATGTTATTGACTCTCTAAGAGAATCTGGATGTGTAAGACAAATATATGTTGTTGGTAATGAGGAATTAAAGGACAAGGTAGGCAATCTAGTGGATGGTTGGATTGAAGCCGGTGGAGGAATTATGGACAACATTAGAAGGGGTGTAGAGTTAATAGGTGACCTTGAAACACCTTGTATTATTTCTACATCAGATATACCAATGGTTAAAGGAGAAGCTATAAGGGATTTTGTTGAAAAATGCCAGCTTAGGAGTATAGATTTTGGATATCCTATTATTGATAAAAGGTTGAATGTTGAAAAATACCCAGATGTTAAAAGGACCTATGTGAAAATGAAGGAAGGAACCTATACAGGTGGAAATATAGTATATTTCAATCCTAAAATTGTTGAAAATTGCACAAGAAGGGCTGAACAGCTTATTGAATATAGAAAGAAGCCATTAAAAATGGGAAGGGTTTTAGGCTTCACATTTTTAATAAGGCTAGCCCTTGGGAACCTGTCTATCTCAAAGGTAGAGGATAAGATTCAAAGGATGTTTGATATACATGGGGAAGCGATATTAACCAACTATCCTGAAATAGGAAATGATGTGGATAAGCCCTCCGATGTTGAATTTGTAAATAAGCATATGGAAAAGTTGGCATAAAAAGTCTCTGATCTAATTGATCAGAGACTTTTTATATTGTCATTGCTTTGACAGTATGTTCTTTCAACTTGTCATCCTGAACCTAGTGAAGGATCTTGCCAAGGAATCACAAAAGATCCTTCACTAGGTTCAGGATAACACTGCTCTGGCAGTAACTTCTTATAGAAAACATATTTGAATAAATAAAGCAGGTTTTGCAGAAATTAATTAAAAGCCTTTTGGAGGGGTGTTTGTGAAGCTAGTATTAAAATTTATTGCTGATACATTTGATTTACATGTGTTTATACTATTTATAATTTCAAGCATATTCTTATTATTATTTGACAGTAAGGATTATAAAAAAAGAGGTTTAAAGAAGGAGTATAAATTTGCAAAATTTTTCGGCATTTTCTATATAGGTTTTGGATTAGTTATGTATATTTTAACAAGACTCATAAGAATGTAGGGGTGAAGGAGTTTGGGACTTTTAAATAGAAAAAAAAGAAAAAAACAAATCACTTATGAACGTACACCTCAGACAGAAACTGATATAAAAAGGAAAATCGATGATAATATTAAACTTACCAAGGATACATTCAAGGATGCTAATGATTTAGTTTTCAGGGAATTCAAATTAGGAGGACCAGATGGAGTTCAGATGTTTCTATGCTATATTGACGGGATGGCAGATAAACACTTGATCAATAATTTTGTTCTTGAACCATTAATGATAGATTCAAGGATTGTAAAGCCTGACTTAGAACATATAAAAAATAGAATTTCCGATGCAATAAAGTCCTCTGCTATGACAGTTGGTGATTTCAGAGAAGTTGAGAATATGGAGGATGTATTCATAAACATCATGTCTGGGGAAACTGCACTTTTTATTGATGGATATGAAAAAGCTTTAATTATTGCCACAAGGTCATGGATGGCTAGGGGACCTAGTGAACCCATGTCTGAAACTGTAATACGGGGACCAAGGGATGGGTTTACTGAAACCTTAAGGTTCAACACAGCTCTTGTAAGGCGACGTATAAAGGATACAAATTTAAAAATCAAACAAATGCAAGTGGGAATGAGGTCAAAGACTGATATTGCACTAGTATACATAGATGATATTGTTAATAAGAGCTTAGTTGAGGAGATTGAAAAGAAGCTTAAAGAAATAAGTATAGATGCTGTTTTAGAAAGCGGGTATATAGAGCAATTTATTGAGGAAAAATCCATTACAGTATTTCCGCAGATGCAGGCAACTGAGAGACCGGATGTGGTGGCTGGGAGAATATATGAGGGCAGGGTAGCTATACTTGTTGATAACACTCCCTTCGCCCTAATAATACCTACAGGACTAAATGCATTTTTGCAGTCTCCTGAGGACTATTATTCCAGGCCAACTGTTGCAACCTTTTTAAGATACATAAGGCTTATGTCCTTGATATTATCTGTAGTAGCACCAGCAATGTATATTGCTCTAATATCCTTTAATCCAGCAATAATACCTGGAAAGCTTTTAATTTCCATTGCTGCTAGCAGAGAAGGGGTTCCTTTCCCTGCCTTCATTGAAGCATTTATTATGGAGCTAACCTTTGAATTACTAAGGGAGGCGGGCATAAGGCTTCCAAGGGCAATAGGCTCAACCATAGGTATTGTTGGAGGTCTTGTAATAGGTCAGTCAGCGGTTTCAGCAGGGATTGTAAGCCCTATTATGGTTATAATTGTTGCGGCAACTGCAATAGCTTCCTTTGCAATTCCTAACTATGAGGTGGCAGCTGGCTTTAGGCTTATAAGGTTTATACTTATGATTTTGGCATCTATATATGGGCTATATGGGGTTATACTTGGATTAATTGGCACACTGATTCATCTTGTAAATTTAAAAAGCTTTGGAGTACCATTTCTTGTACCCATTGCACCATTTTATCCAAGCGGTTATAAGGATACAGCTTTTTTCCTCATGTCCTGGAAATATATGAATAAAAGACCTGAGTTTCTTGAACCTCAAGATGAAATAAGGCAGGGAGGTGTTGATAAGGATGACTCCAGATAATGATAAAATATCAAGCTTTCAGGTTGGGGTTTTTGTATTCAATACAATACTTGGAGTTGGAATACTAACCCTGCCTGCCACTTTGACAAAGGAGGTAGGCAATGATGCATGGTTACTTGCAATTATTTCAGGCTTGAGTAATGTTCCATTTGTATATTTTATATGTAAGGTTGGAGAGAGGTATGGGGAAAAGGGATTTTTAGGAACATTAAAAAGCATATTTGGAAGACTACTTGGAACTCTGCTGTCTATTCCAGTTTTAGTTTACTTTATAGTATTTTCAGGGATTGTGGTAAGGGTATTTGCAGAAACTATTAAACTATTTTTCTTAAATAATACACCCCTTGAATTTATAATAGTACCACTATTATTACTTGCAATATTCTTAGCTCGTTCTGGTGTGGAGCCAACTGGAAGGTTTTTTGAAGCTGTTACTCCAATCATAATTGTTATTTTAGCAGGGTTAATAATTGTGGCTATTCCCAATACAAAGCAGCTTACAAATCTAAGGCCATATTTAACTACACCAGCCATGAAGTATATAACAGGATTAAAGGCTGGTATCTTTTCATTTGGAGGGTTTGAAATTTTATTGATTCTTTTTCCTTTCATTAGAAAACCTAAGAAGGCATTTAAAGCTTCTGTGATTTCACTATTATCTATAATAGTAATATATACTGTTATAATTATTGAATGTATTTCAAAATTTGGAGCCAAGAAGACAAAAGCCTTAATATACCCAACAGTGACTCTTATAAAGTCTTCAGAGATACCAGGTGCGTTTATTGAGAGAATGGAAGGCTTTCTAATATCAATGTGGGTGCTATTTGTATTTACAACAGTAGTTTCACTTATGTATGGCTTTTCTGTTATTGGAGGGGATTTATTTAAACACAAGGAAAGAAAACATTTTATTCCACTATTTCTTCCAGTCATGTATATAGTAGCTCTTATGGGTGATAATGTAGCTCAAATGTTTGCTATAAGTGGAAAGCTTAGTTTGTATCTTGGAGGTTTTGTAACTATGCTGCTTCCAACTTTAATGTATATAATGATGCTGCTTAAAAGAAAAACGGGGAACAGGTCAGGGGATAGCAGGTCAGAGGGAGGTAGAAAAAGTGAGGCTTAAAAATATTACAGTATTATTTTTAACTTTAATTATGTTATTTACCTCAGGTTGTTGGGATATGGTTGAAATAGAGAAACGAGCATTTATTACATCAATTGTAATTGATATAATTGAAAAAAATGAGGAAAATGAAGGAGAAAATGAAGATAATCCCTTTTGCGAAGAAAAACCTAAAAGAATAATGGTTACCTTTGGAATAATTAATCCCTCAAAGTTACAGGAGGGTGGAGAGGGTGGAATTATACGACAATCGGTTGAAGCAGCAAACCTGCCTGATGCCATGGAGGAGTTAGGAGGGAGAATTTCCAGATTACCTTTCTATGGGCATACACGCTTGTTAATACTTTCAGAAAAATTGGTAAGGGATAAGGATTTATTTATGGAAGTTGTGGATGAATTTCAAAGGAAGCCTATAATAAACTTACAGATGAAGATAGTTGTTTTTAAGGGGAAGACTGATGAAATAAAAGAGGTTGATCCTAAGCTTGAAAATCTCCAGACAGCTTATATTACTGGAATTTTGGATAATTCAAAGGTTTTATCCAACACAATATCCATGTCTTTACATCAATTAATAACAGAATTAAGAAATAATGATGGAGCTACTGCTATACCATTACTTGAATCCAAGATAGGTAAAGAAAGCGAATTCACAATAGATAAACTTGCTTTAATTAAGGACTATAAGCTGTTGAGGATTTTAGATTCTAAATATATAAAGACCTATAAGCTGCTTAATGGAGAGTTTGTCAATGGAAGAAAGCTTATAACTTACAAAGGAATTGTGGTACCCTTTTATATTTTCACAGCTAAAAAAAGAACCTGGCTGGAAAATGATGAAGAGGGATTAAAATTCAGGGTTAAAATACTTCTGGAGGGAGACATTGAACAGTTCAAATTCGAAAAATTATTATTTGATCCTAAGGTAATTGCTGATGTGGAAAAGTCAGTCGATGAATTTGTAATAAAGGAATTAGATGCAGCAACAAAGTACTTTCAAAGGGACATTGAATCTGATTATTTAGGTTTTAAGGAATATACAAATAAGTATCATTATAAAGTATTTAAAAAATATGAGGGCAATTGGGATGAGGCATTTAAAAATGCAGAAATAGTATATGAGGTTGAAGCAAAAATAAGAAGAATAGGAACTTCTAGGGAGTAACAGAACTAATGGCAGGCAAATGGGTTATTTGCAGTAACTCATATGCCTGCTATTTTTTTATGTTTAAAATTTATTTTTTTGGTAATAATTATAAATAGAATCATAAATGGATGTTTCAAGGATATTTGTAATATGGTAACAAAAACAAAATTATATGTCAGGGGGAACCTAATTTTATGAAAAAGATAAGGATATTTTGCCTGTGTCTTGTGATATTGAGTAGTTTAATATTGGTTAAGAGTGGAAATAGCTCTGCAGAAAATGTCAATCTCAAGCTTATAAGGTTTCATGTTGTTGCAAACAGCGACTCTGAAGGAGACCAAAGTGTTAAGCTTCAGATAAGAGATGAGATCCTGCAAAAATATGGACCAATAATATCAGAGAGTAATTCGAGGAATGAGTCCCTTCAATTGATAAGTGAGAATTTAAAGGATATAGAAGATACAGCTAATAGCATATTGAAAAAAGAGGGAAAGAGCTACAGCGCAAATGCAGTACTTGGTGATTCGATTTTTCCTATTAAACAGTATGGAACTATTACTCTTCCTGCAGGAGAATATACAGCACTAAAGGTAGTCCTAGGGGAAGGTGGAGGTAAAAACTGGTGGTGTGTAATGTTTCCACCTCTGTGTTTTATTGATGTAACTAGGGGACTAACTTCAGATGAAACAGATGAGGAGTTAAGAAAAGTAATTAGCAGCAAGGATGTAGAAAGTATCACTGCATTTAAGCAGGAAACCAGTAAAACAGAGGTTGTAGCAAAGGCACAGGTCAGCAACACCAAGGGTACAAGTGAGAATAAGAGGGCTAACATAGCTAAAAAGACAAACACTATGCAGCCAAGTATTGAGTTCAGGCTTAAATCAGTTGAGATGTTTAGAAGGACATTTGAAAGGCTTGTTAGTTTGTTTTAATATAGAAAAGGAATACCGCAAAACCAAGTTTTGCTGGTATCCCTTTTTATTATTATTCCTATACTATCCTCAATTGTAGGGGCGAACACTGTTCGCCCCTACATTGTGTGGGGTGTCTAGAGTTATTTATCTTCCACTGTGTTTTCTGCAGCAGGTGCATCAATCTTTTTTGTTTTCAACATATCAAGCAAATTTATTCCTGTTAATGCGTTTACGGTTTCTGGCAGGGAGGAAATAATATCGGTTATGTAGCCTGAAACCTTGGCTGCTCCCTTGCTATCGCCCTTTCCAGAATCCACAATAACAATTTTTTCTGTTTTTGAAAGTGGCTCTGAAACTGATTTTGCAATGTCTGGAAGCTTATCGATAATCATCTGTGTAACAGCTGCATCATTGTACTGCTTGAAGGCTTCTGCTTTTTTAAGGAGAGTTTCAGCCTCTGCTTTACCCTTTTCTCTAATTATTTCAGCCTCTGCCATACCTTCAGCTCGTTTTGCTTCTGCGTTTGCAAACCCCTTTGCCTTAATTGCTTCAGCTTCTGCTAAAGCGTTTTGAATTTCAGCGTATTTTCCTGCCTCTGCATTTTTTTCAGCTGCATATTTATCAGCTTCAGCTATTTTCTTTACAGTAGCCTCAAGTTCTTTTTCCACACGGAAGGATTCTTGTTCGGCAAGTTCTATTTCCTTCTGCTTTCTTACTATCAGAACCTGCATTTTTTCTTTTTCAACTTCCTGTTGAACCTTGCTGGCTTCTATTTCATATGCAAGATCTGCAACAGCCTTTGAGGTTTCTTGATCTTTTCTATAGTACTGAACCTTTAACTCCTTTTCCTTTGTAGATTCAGCAATCTGTGTTTCGGATAAAAGCCTTGCAGCTTCTCCTAATTGATTTGCTTCAGCAGTCTTAATCTTTGTTTCTTTAGTTGCTTCAGCTTCAGCAATCTGAGCATCTCTTTTAACTTCAGCAATTCTCTTTTTACCAAGTGCTTCGAGATAACCATTTTTATCAGATATATCCCTTATTGTAAATGCCTTTATTTCCAATCCCATTTCTGAAAGGTCAAGAGCAGCAACCTCTTGAACCTGGGAGGCAAATTTTTCTCTATCCTTGTAAATTTCTTCAACAGTCATTTTTGAAATTATTTCTCTTAGCTTTCCTTCAAGAACATCCTTAGCGGTATCTTTAACAATTTCGATTGTTGTCTTTTCAGAGCCGGTATTGAACTGTTCTACGGCTGAAAGAACTGATTCCTTGTCTGATTTCACCTTAATTACTGCAACTCCATCAGCAGTAATATCAACGCCTTGTTCTGTAAGAGCTCCATCAGTTCTAACCTCTATTTTCATGTTTTCTAAAGAAATTCTATCAGTTCTTTCCAAAAGTGGAATTACAAATCCACCTCCTCCAGAAATAACTCTTTTCCTCAGGCCTGTAACAACTAATGCCTTGTCCTGGGATACCTTTCTCCACATTACTAGAATGCTGAAGATTAATAGAAACAGAACCCCGATAATTATGGCTACAATAATAATGTTATCCATAAGTACTCCTCCTTATATTAATATGCATAAATGGTTCTTACCCATCTATGCTGCTATATTAAGAGCCTCTTTATATATAGTAGAGGCTTTAATAACTTTTATATACGTCTAAATTAAATCAAAGCTTGTCAACAAAAAACACATTCTTACGTATCTCTACAATAATTACATCCTCATCAATATTGATCTCCTTGCCATCAAGGGATTTTGCAGGTGCAGTATAGGTATTGTCATTTATAACATAGGAAATTCTGCCAAAGCTATCGCCCTTAGTGCCAAGCCTCATTTTAGCCTTATGGCCAATAAGCTCTGTTTGCGAAGCAGCACTGGTGTTTTGTGCTTTGTAAAGAGGAACTACAATGTATTTATATATTACAAAAGCGATGAAAAGTCCTGAACAAATAGCGATTGCTAATGCCACCAGGGAAGCTAGTCCTAAATTAATGGAGATTATCCCAATACCTCCAAATACTGTTGTAAATGCAACAATCACAATAGGTTTTAAGGGGGATACGTTTACACCTGTAACATCGCCATCAAAATCTACATCACCATCAATGTCAACAAAGTCAAACAATTGACCAATTAAAAAAGATATTACAGTATATGCAGTACCAGTTAAGAAGCATATTTGAAAAAATCTGAGCATAGAAGTCACCTACTTTCATAATAGTAGCGGCAGGTTTCCATACCTGCCCTATGCAGAATAACGGTTGAGTATGGAAACCCACCACAACAATGTAAATTGTTAATTCGCTGCATGTAGTTTAAATATTCACAATTTAATACTAACATAATTTCCAGTATTAAACAACCTTTGAGAATATAAAAGGAATAGGCATAAAAAACAAAAAAATGCAAAAAGTATTACATATAATCATTCCTGTAGGATGATTTACGACCTAGGTAAATATAATTTATGTGAGTGAGGGGGCATTTTTATGTTTAAAAAGAGAGCATTTTTAGCCATTGTTGTTTCAGTTATGATTGCTGGGACATCTACCTTTGGAACTCTTATGTATCTTGATAGAAGGGACTATAGAAATTATCTTGAAAATCAATATTCAAGGAATTTATATGATCTTATTTCGGATGTGGAAAATCTTCAAGTAGCCCTGTCAAAGGTGGAGATTGCAGGCTCACCTAAACGAAGTCTACTACTATTTAGTGATATTTGGAAGGATGCAAACACTGCACAATTTAAATTGAATTCACTTCCCATTTCTCATGTTGCAATATCTCAAACAAGTAAATTTTTATCCCAGGTAGGTGATTTTTGCTATGCTCTATTAAAAGCTACAAATAGCGGGGAAACCCTATCCCAGACTGAGTGGACCAATGTTACTAAGCTTAGGGATTATGCTGGATATCTCACAGGAGAA
>JARDZI010000170.1 GCA_029240935.1 Clostridiales bacterium | reverse complement strand
AATAAGAATAAAGGGTATCATATAATAACTACTAAAATAGAACACCATGCACTTATGCATACATGCCAGTACCTTCAAAAACAGGGCTTTGAGATTACTTATCTTGAGGTTGATGAATATGGAATGATAAGTCTTGATGAGTTAGAAAAAGCTATAACCGACAGGACAATTTTAATTACTGTAATGTTTGCAAATAATGAAATTGGAACCATACAGCCTATTGAAGAAATAGGAAGGATAGCCCATGAACATGATATTATATTTCACACAGATGCAGTTCAAGCCATCGGAAATGTGGAAATTGATGTTAAAAAAATGAACATAGATTTACTCTCTCTTTCAGCTCATAAATTTTATGGACCAAAGGGGATAGGTGCCCTTTATATAAGAAAGGGCGTTAGAATAGATAACTTGATTCATGGTGGTGGTCAAGAGAGAAAAAGAAGAGCTGGAACCGAGAACCTTCCTGGAATTATTGGACTTGGAAAGGCTATTGAATTGGCTACTTCAAATATTAAAGAGCATAATATGAAAATTAGTACCCTGAGAGATAAATTGCTTAAGGGTATTATGGACAGAATTCCTAATTCAAAATTAAATGGTCATCCTGAAAAAAGACTTCCAGGTAATTTAAATGTAAGCTTTCATTTTATCGAAGGAGAATCACTTCTCTTAATGCTTGATCAGAAAGGAATATGTGGCTCCACAGGTAGTGCATGTTCATCTGGTTCATTAGATCCATCACATGTGCTTTTAGCAATAGGATTGCCACATGAAATAGCCCATGGTTCATTAAGATTATCCTTGGGAGATTCAAACACCAATGAGGATGTGGAATATGTATTAGAGGAGCTTCCTAAAATAGTTCAAAGACTTAGGGATATGTCACCATTATACGCAAACTTTAAGGAAACGGGGGTAATTTAAAATGTATAGTGATAAAGTTATGGATCATTTTATGAATCCAAGAAATGTAGGGGAAATTCAAGAGGCTAATGGAATTGGTGAGGTAGGAAACGTTAAATGCGGAGATATAATGAGAATTTATTTAGATGTTGAAGATGGAATTATAAAGGATGTTAAATTTAAAACCTTTGGATGTGCTTCTGCCATAGCTTCAAGTAGTATGGCAACTGAACTAATAAAGGGTAAAAATCTTGAGGAAGCATGGGAATTAACAAATAGAGCAGTAGCGGAGGCACTTGATGGACTCCCTCCAATTAAAATGCACTGTTCAGTTTTAGCTGAGGATGCAATTCATAGGGCTATAAATGATTATAGAGTTAAGAATGGATTAGAACCTTGGAAAGATAACCTTTCAGGACATGAACATTACCAAGGAGAAAATGAATAGGTAATCTTTGAAGAAAAGTAGATTAAATCTCTGATGCACATAGGTGTTTCAGAGATTTTTTTAATTGAGATATTAATATTTATACTTTATGTAATAAACCTGGAAACTTGGTAAATAATAAGTGGATAAACAAACATAAGTATAGGGTGTGTTGCATGTGATGAAGTATTTGGATATTAAAGGTTGCAGCGTTATTGATGAAGGTGGAGAAAAAAAGGGTATTGTTGAAAATTGTATATTTGATAAAAAAAGAAAAAGAGTTTATTCCACTATAGTTATAATGAGAACTCCTATGGTTCATTCATATATATTAAAATTCAATGACATTAAGCATTTAGGAGACAATTTAATGATAAAGGGAAAGCTTTTCCCAGTTGATAGGAGTGTAATTGCTAAAAATTCTACCATAATGCTTAATAACTATATTGATAGAACAATTATTGATTCCCAGGGAAATGCAATTGGAGAAATGAAGGATGCAATCATTGAAGAAGATACAGGTATAGTTAAGGCTATTATTTGTTCAAGCGGTTTTGTAGAGGACATGATGGAGGGGAGGAAGGTGATTCTTGTGGATAAGGAAACAATATTTGGAAAGGATAAAATAATTATTAAGGATAATGCCATAAATATATATAATGATATGTCCATATGGAAGCTTACAAGAGGATGATTTTATGAAAAAAAATAATTTGAAAAAAATAATTATTTTCATATTTGTTTTGTGTATACTTATAATTATTTATTTGTCAAAATCTATAATTCAACCTGTACTTATATCAATTATGCTTGCATATATACTAAATCCCTTAGTAAAAGCACTAATTAATAAAGGACTAGGTAAAAGAACAGCAGTTTTTATCTGCTTATTACTTTTAATTGGATTTGCTTTTATTATAATATATTATATTATTCCAGGGATAATTAAGGATGTTATGGGTATACTATATAATTCAGATGAATATAAGGTTTCAATTACAAAATATATTGGCAAGGTTAAGCTGGATGGAATGCCTATATACTTAAAAAATGTATTAGATAGCAACATACTTAAAATTCAGAACATGGGGATAGAGCTGCTTAATAAATTTTTTAATGAAATGCTTGATTTTACAATGGAACTTCCCACTTACATATTAACTCCAATATTCGTTTATTACTTTTTGATAGATAGCGAGCATTTTATTAAGCTTATTAAAAATATCATTCCTATGACTATTAGGAAGAAAACAACAGAATTATGGTACGAGATTGATATGGTTTTATCCTCCTTTATTAGAAGTCAATTAATACTATCACTGATAATATTCTTATTAACATTTGTAGCAATGCTTCTTTTAAAGGTTAAATTTCCAATTATTATTGCTTTAGTAAATGCAATTACAAATTTCATCCCCTACTTTGGACCTGTTATAGGTTTTGTTCCTGCTTTTTTGGCTGCTATAACTCAAAGTATTAATAAAGCTATAATGGTTGCTCTGGTATTCATTGTTATTCAACAGTTTGAAAGCTCAGTAATTGCACCTAAACTTATGGGGGATACACTTGGTATTCATCCTGTATTTATTATGATAATAATACTCCTAGGTGGAAAATACTTTGGAGGATGGGGGCTTTTATTGTCTGTCCCTATCGCTGCAATGGTTAAGGTTATAATAAAATATTCAGTTAGAAATATGTACTAATATCTATATTAACAAGTAATTGACAATACATATTGTTTTTAGTATAATTAATAAAAATCTATAAATACTATGACAATGAAGGGAAATAGTAGGTTAACATCTTACTTTTAGAGAGAAGGCGGTTGGTGAAAGCCTTTAGAAGATTTATCTGAAGCAGTCCTGGAGTTCCCTGCCGAAATAATAGTAGGTTGAGGCGAAGGCATTCGTTAAATGCTTTAAGAGACCGTAATGGTAATCTGGGTGGTACCGCGGAAGTTTAAACCTTCGTCCCTTTTTGGGATGGAGGTTTTTCATATTTTAAGGAGGCGTAATATGAAATTTTTAGGAGCAAACGAAATTAGAGAAAAATATTTATCATTTTTTGAAAACAAAGGACATTTGAGAGCTCCAAGCTTTTCACTTGTTCCACAGAACGATAAGAGTCTATTATTAATTAATGCTGGAATGGCACCACTAAAGCCATACTTTACAGGACAGGAAGAACCTCCAAGAAACAGGATGGCAACATGTCAAAAGTGTGTAAGAACTGGGGATATTGAGAGGGTAGGCAAAACCTCTAGACATGCAACATTTTTTGAGATGTTAGGTAACTTTTCCTTTGGAGACTATTTTAAAGAGGATGCTATTCCATGGGCATGGGAATTTGTGACTAAAGACTTGGAAATATCAAAGGATAGATTATATGTAACTATTTATTTAGATGATGATGAAGCTTTTGATATCTGGTCTAGGACTACAGATATTGATCCTAAAAGAATTTTCAGATTAGGTAAGGAAGATAATTTTTGGGAACATGGTCTTGGTCCATGCGGACCCTGTTCCGAAATTCATTATGATAGAGGCGAAGGAGTTATATCCACAGTAGAGGAATTCCTAAATGCATCAGATGAGGACAGAGTTGTAGAATTTTGGAATCTTGTATTTACTCAGTTTGATAAGGATGAAAGTGGAAACTATAATAAACTTAAAAAACCTAATATTGATACTGGCATGGGACTTGAGAGAATAGCTACCATAATCCAAGGAGTAAGAAGTATATTTGAAATTGATACTATGAAAAACATACTTAATGCAGTTTGTACTCTAGCTAATTCAAAGTATGGTATAGATGATAAAACAGATATGTCATTAAGATTAATTACTGATCATATCAGAAGCGTAACCTTCCTAGTAAGTGATGGTATATTACCTTCAAATGAAGGAAGAGGATATGTATTAAGAAGACTTCTAAGGAGAGCAGCAAGGCATGGTAAGCTATTAGGGATTAAGGATGCTTTTCTATGGGAATTATGTGATGTTGTTATTGATAATTCAAGGGATGCATATCCTGAACTAGAAGAAAAGAAAGATTATATCAAAAAGATTATTAAGCTTGAGGAAGAAAGATTTGACGAAACAATTGATCAGGGAATAGTCATACTTAACCAATATATTGAAGAGCTTAATAATGAGAAAAAGGATATATTAATTGGAGAAAAAGTGTTTAAACTTTATGACACATACGGATTTCCATTTGAATTAACACAGGAAATATTAGAAGAACAAGGTTTAGGAA
Organism: Clostridiales bacterium; assembly: GCA_029240935.1. GTDB lineage: Bacteria > Bacillota > Clostridia > Clostridiales > Caloramatoraceae > JARDZI01. The sequence continues at coordinate 5,146 of JARDZI010000170.1, read as the reverse complement.
TTGACATGGAGGGCTTTAACAGTGAGATGAAGGAACAAAGGGAAAGAGCAAGGGCAGCTAGGGAGGAAACAAACCTACTTGGTAGAGATATTGATGTGTATTCAACACTTCCACATGATATGTCCACAGAATTCCTAGGTTATAACAATATTGAGTCAGAGGGCAGCATTCTTGCAATTATTAAAAATGGCGAAACAGTTGATGCAGCTTCAGCTGATGATGAGGTCTCACTAATACTTGATAATACTTCCTTCTATGCAGAAATGGGTGGCCAGGTTGGAGATAAAGGCATTATTAAAAATGATGAAGCAGTAATTGAGATAGAAGACTGTAAAAAGACACCAAATGGGAAAATAATTCATATTGGTAAAATAACTAATGGAAAAATTAAAGTTGGAGATGGTGTTAAAACTCAAGTTGACAGGGAAAGAAGAATGGATATAGCAAGGAATCATACTGCTACACATATACTTCATTCTGCTTTAAAACAGGTATTAGGAAGCCATGTAGAACAGGCTGGTTCCCTGGTAACCCCTGATAGATTAAGATTCGACTTTACCCATTTTGAAGGAATAAGCCATGAGGATTTAAAAGAAATTGAAAGATTGGTTAATATAAAGATTATGGAGTCACTAATTGTTGAAACTATTGAAGCATCAATAGATGAAGCAAGAAAAATGGGAGCTACAGCATTATTTGGAGAAAAATATGGCTCAGTTGTTCGTGTTGTAAAAGCTGGAGATTTTAGTATGGAGCTTTGTGGTGGAACTCATGTTGTTAACACTGCTACAATAGGCTTATTTAAGATATTGTCAGAGGGTGGAGTTGCTGCAGGTGTTAGAAGAATAGAAGCAATAACAGGAAATGGTGCAGTTAAATATGTTGAGAAGCTTGAAGATTCACAAAAGAATATAGCAGCTATTCTTAAAACAACTCCTAAGGATATTGAAAGAAGGATTGAGATTCTCTTAGTTGAATTAAAGGAAAAGGAAAAGGAAATAGAAGGGTTTAAATCAAATATGGCATCAGGAGCTGCTGAGGATATTATTAATAATACAAGGGATATTAAGGGCGTAAAGGTAGTTACAGCAGTTGTGGATACAGATGTTGATGGATTAAGGGAGCTAGGTGATAAGCTAAGGGATAAGCTTGGTAAATCTGTAGTAGTACTTGCAAGTACAAAGGATGATAAGATTACATTTATTTCAATGCTAAGTAAGGATGCCATTACTTCTGGAGGTCATGCAGGCAATATAATAAGAGAAGTTGCTAAAATCGCTGGGGGTGGCGGTGGTGGAAGACCAGATATGGCTCAAGCAGGCGGTAAGGATATGGGTAAGGTATCAGAAGCTCTTGAAGCTGTTTATAGAGTTGTAGAGGGTATGTTAAAATAGAAATAAAATAAGAAAGGATGACTCTCTTATCTTATTATGATTGGTAACATGATTATGGTTTATAGGGCACCACCCACAACACTGTAGGGGCGAACACTGTTCGTCCCAACTATTTGGTCATACAGTTACAATTTTTATAAAAGCAAACTATTTTAGGTCAAGCCTTTTTAAAAATATTATCTAATATTTGATTAAAAGGAGATTAAGTGGTATATTAGTATATGTATACAAACGGAAGAGAGGGGTGTTTGAAATGACCGAACGCCGTGATGGGACAATGCAGTTTAAATTGCAAATGGATGGAAATGCAAAGGCAAGGGAAGTATTAAAGGAAGTATATGCTGCATTAAATGAAAAGGGATATAATCCGATTAATCAATTAGTTGGATATATACTTTCTGGGGATCCTACATATATTACAAACCACAAAAATGCCAGAGCAATGATTAGAAAGCTTGAAAGAGATGAGATACTTGAGGAGCTTTTAAAGAATTATTTAGGAGAAAAGCAGGTGTAAAATTGCTTAAAAAGATCTTTGCTTTTCTATTATGCTTTTTTTGCTTTTCTTTAAATGCATATGGTAAGGATAGATATATATATTTTATAGAGGATTATCAGTATGATGATTTATATCAATATAAGGATATTAAAAGGATTATAGATAATTCTGTGAAGGGCTTGGCAATTCAGAGAAGTGGAGGATGTGAGTTTTCATATTTTTATAGTATAAGTAATAAACGTCCTTCAAATATAAACATTATGTCATTACCATTGTACAATGGTAATGAAATAGTAAACAATATATCTATTATAGGATTTGTCGAAAAGGACGGTACATTTTATGTACCGTCTAAATTTTTAGTATATGGACAAACTTTTATGGAAAATAAAGCACAAAATAATGGAGAAATATTTATTGAACATGTTCAAGATATTCAAAATCTTAATAAAAAATTTGAAACTATTAATACAAATAGTGATATAGAAATAATTATTTCATCCTGGAGTAGAAATCATAACAAAAGATATGAAAACTATATTATGCCATTCATATACTACAATAATAAAAACAAAGGTATATTTTATTCTGAATCAACCAGAAACCAGGGTATACTAGACTATGAGAATATTAGTAGCATACTGTCAGGAAATATTACAAAATTAAATATTATTGATGGAGATATAAATAAAATATATAAGGGTAGGATCCAAAATTTAAAAAACAAAAGGACTTTTTTAACCCAATATGGTTATTTCATGGGAATTTTAACGATTATAAATAGCATATTACTAATTTATAAATCTAAAAAAATTGCAAGCTATTCATCACTTTTTGTTATTACCACACCCTTGATAATACTTATTGAACCAGTTCTTTTTATAAATAATTTAAATTAAAGAATTCGCTTTTGAGCTATGAACCAGCTTTAGGCGCTAGATTTTATGGGATTGGAAATGAATTTTTAGGAGTTATTATAGCTTTCATATTAATTTTCATATCAGAGTCAAAATCAAAAATAAATTGGAGGATTTGGTTCATAAATTCTGTGCTTTTGCTTTATGATGGTGGTGGAAACAATTTTGGTGGCTTTTTAACTTGTGGGGTAATAGGATTTTACATTTCTCCATTGTCAATGAAATTATTTGGAATTATTGCAGCAATCCTAATGCTTTTTATGTCGGATAACCATATTGGAGTGTTTTTTAGAAACCTAGCTAGCCTTAACACAGGTTTTATAACTGATACATTTCTTAGCAAACTATATACCTTTAAACGCTTGTTGCAAGTAAATATTTGGACAGAGCTGATAGTCATATCTATTTTAATATATATATATAATTTGATTAAAGGTATACTAAAATTTAATGGAAATACAATGTTTTTTGTGATATCTTGTATACTAGTAGTATTATTTAATGACTCTGGAATTGTTTCATGTGCACTTATCATGATGGTTTATTTAAATTATATTTTTTATACATTATCAGCGGAGGAAAAGAATGGAATATATTAAATTAGGAAATACAAATCTTATTGTTTCGAGGATGTGTTTTGGAGGACTTACTGTTGGACCACTCCAAGCCAATATGTCCATAGATGATGGGGCAAAGGTTATTGCAAGTGCATTTGATAGAGGTGTTAACTTTATTGATACAGCAAAGTTCTATAAAACATATTCCTATATTAGAAGGGCTATGGAATTATCATTAAACAAAGATATTATTATATCCTCAAAGTCCTATGATTTTACTTATGAGGGAATGAAGGAAAGCCTAAGAGAAGCCCTTGAGGAGCTTGGATTAAAAAAAATAGGAATATTTTCACTTCACGAACAGGAAAGCAAGTACACATTAAAAGGACACTGGGATGCAATACAATATCTATTGGATGCAAAAAAACAGGGATTAATAGATGCAATTGGTGTTTCAACCCATTATGTCAGGGTTGTTAATGAAATATCTAAAATGCCAGAGATTGATGTAGTACATCCGCTATATAATATTAAGGGACTTGGAATTGTTGATGGAACAGTTGAGGATCTGGGAAAGGCAATAGAAGGAGCATATAGAAGTGGTAAGGGCATTTATGCCATGAAACCACTTGGTGGTGGAAACTTAACTGCTAATTATAATGAATGTATTGATTTTGTTATTAATAACAAATACATACATTCAATCGCCCTTGGAATGCAAACTACTGATGAAGTAAATGCCAATGTTTTAAAATTTGAGGGGAAGCCTATAGATGAAGAAACAAAAAATAAAGTTAAAAATAGGGATAAACGGCTTCATATTGATTCCTGGTGTGTTGGATGTGGAAACTGTATGAGGGCATGTCAAAGTGATGCATTGAAGATTGAAAATAATAAGGCAGTTGTAGATAAAACTAAATGCTTGCTTTGTGGATACTGCTCTGCATACTGTACTGAGTTTTGTATTAAAATTGTATAGGAGTTGAGTTTATGAGATTAATGGGGCTTGATATTGGAGAAAAAACTATTGGAGTTGCTCTGAGTGATCCATTTGGATGGACTGCACAGGGACTTAGAACTATTAGAAGAAAAGGTATTAAATCTGATATAAATGAAATAATAAGTATAATTAAGGAGTTTGGGGTTGAGAAAGTAATCGCAGGACTTCCTAAAAATATGAATAACACAATTGGTCCTACAGGTGAAAAAGTTATTGCATTTTGTGAAAAAATAAAACCTAGCATAAATCTTGAAATAATATTTCAAGATGAAAGATTAACAACTGTTGCTGCAGAAAAAATGCTTATAAGTGCTGATGTATCAAGGAAAAAACGAAAGGAAGTAATTGACACAGTTGCAGCTGTATACATACTTCAAGGTTATCTTGACAGGGTAAATAAAAGTTGACAATTTTAACCTTTACACTTACAATTACATTATAATTATGAATAGAGGTGAAACTAATGGAAAATAACGAAAACATTATCGTTCTTTCAGATGAAAATGGGGAAGAGACACAGTTTGAAATTGTAACTGTTCTTGAAGTAGAAGGAAATGAATATTATGTGCTTTATCCTGTAGAGTCAGAAGAAGAGGATGCACTAGTATTAAAGCTAGATAAAAATGAAGATGGTGAAGAAATACTTACCACAGTAGAGGATGATGCTGAATTTGACAAGGTATCCGAAGCATATGAAGAATGGTTAGAATCTGATGAAGCAGATGAATATTTTGAAGATGATGAGGAATAGGGTATACTAATGTATACCTTTTTTTTAT
>JARDZI010000169.1 GCA_029240935.1 Clostridiales bacterium | reverse complement strand
TTATAATTTCACTACCATAGCCCTTTCCCCAATATCTTTTCTCTCCTATGGTTAGCCCAATCCTGCAGTTCCTATTATAACTATCAATAAATGCAATTATACAATATCCTATTAATTCATCATCTACTTTTCTATGTATTCCGTACCTTATACTTTCTTTATCCTGGTTGTTAATAATATATTCCATATATCTCTTTGTGCTATCTATGGGAATGGGTTCTATAACTTCAGGACAATCCCCATCATAGTATAAAAGCTCATTATCATTTCTCCATTTGTTCATTTTTTCAAGATTAGCCATGGTATGAGGCTTTAGCACCAATCTATTAGTTTCAAGCATAATATTCCCCTTCCTCATATTCAATCATGTACATTACATCTTTAATAAATTATATCCCTAGGAAAATTTCAAGTCAAACCGACAATTTACAAGAACTCTCACATTACATTTGAATAATATATTCTTTTCCCCTAGTTACAACAAGAATTTGTGGATTTTCATATCATATGTACCCTTGGTAATGTTTGTTTTTGGGGATAATTCCACATAGTTATCAACATTTTGTGGATAACTATGTGTTTTTTCTGTGGATATACATGTTATTATCTTGAAACTGTGTATAACTATTAAATAAAAAAAGGAACCACCACTTGGATGATTCCTTTTTTTATTTAATAAATTTTAATTATGGTTTTACTTACCTGATAAGCCTCTTTCATAAGCTTCAACCATGTGTTTAACCATATAACCACCAACATAACCATTGTCTCTAGAAGTAAGAGTTCCCTTATCAACTGTTGCATAATTTGATAAACCTACTTCGTTAGCTACTTCATATTTGAATTGCTCAAGACCATGTTTAGCTTCTGGAACTACTAAACTATTTCTTCCTGTGTTATTATTGTTGTTTGCCATTTGTTTTCACCTCCTGTTTTTGTGCTCACTATTAATTTAACCCGTATGAGCTTTTATATACAGGGAATTGATGTAAAAAACATAGGAATTTTGTCTAAAATTGTTTATTTATGTTAAGCATATTTAAATTTTTTAATTTATAAAAATTTAGAAGATTGTGTACTAATAAAGGAAGGATGTGTTGTAGGGGCGAACAGTGTTCGCCCGCAAGTGCACATTATGATACAGGCATAGTCCAAAATCCAGGTACCTCACGGGCGAACACTGTTCGTCCCTACATTGAAGGCAGGTGCCCTGTAACGCATAACCACACATATGTGAGGTTACATTCTTTCCTTGTTTCTATTATATTTCCTCATCAATTGTTTCTAATTTAAATCCATCAATAACTACATCCTCAGTAAGTTCAATAAGCAGGCACTTTCTTCCGTTTTTGTCCTTTACCTGTCTTATGGAGCTTAAATCCTTTGGAGTGAGCATTATATTTGCACTATCGCTAGTTATTTTTATAGACTTTGAATTAAAGTCAGGTAGTATATTCTGAACTTTAAAATCATACTTTTGTCCAACATGTGTTTCAAATGCAAGCTCCAACTCACTGGTGCTGCCAACTCCAATATCCTCAAGGATTCCCTTTACGTGCTCAATATTTACCACAGGTACCTCACCTGACTCCTCATCACATGTGGCAGCAACTTCATTTATTCTCTCATATATATCCTGCATCATCTCTGGCTTTATAGTATCGCCAATTGCATTTTGAAGAATTGTTGAAAAGGTCTCTCTCTCTGTTACAGCATCCATCTTTAGGGAACAATTCAATACTCCCTCAATGAAAGACCCATCTAGCACCTTAGATTTTCCATTATAGAAGAGTACCCTGTTTACATTTGCTTCTCCACAGGAAATCACTGGGAACATGAAGCCACCAACAGGAGCATTTAAATTTATGACTGTATCGTTTAAGGAGTTTATATTAAATTCCATTTGCTTAAAATCAAACCTTAATGCTCTTTTCGGTATATCAATTTTATTAATGCTGCACAATAAAAATTTGAAACCCTGTACTACGTCATCTGCACCCTCATCATACTCAGAACCCTTTTTACTAAAGTTCATCATATACTCAGCCTTTATTATGGTTACAACCACATCACTATCATAGTTATATGATTGAATCAGCTTTTCTATTAACTTATTTGCACCTTCAATTAAATTTTCACCATCAACACTATTATTCATATTATATAGAATGCTCTGAGTGCTGTTTTCATTGTCTGCTGCTTGAAACTCCAATTCAAACAGCTTGGTATCAAATGCACCAGTTAAAACCTTCTTGAAATTTTTAAGGTATAATTCCTTCATTTCCTCATCTAGTTTTTCAAAGTAATGAAGCTCCTGATGTACCACTACTCCATTATCCTTTTTTAGATAAACATTATATAGCTCATTAATATTTAGCTTAAAGGTATCTGATTTAAATTCCTTTCTTAATCCTGCTAATTCTTTTTTATTCATATGCCCAACTCCTTGTCTTTTAAAGTATGTATGAATATATTATATATTGTTTTCTTCCTTAAAAGCTATTTAAATTTATGAAGTAGTAACAATACTTATATATATTTATTGACATGGTTTTTATTAACAACCTTAATTATTCATTTAGGTATTGCTAAAAAACTAAAATTATGTTAATATATAATCCTGACACAGAGATAAGAAATTATCTTTGGAAGGTGCATGCAAGTGTGGTGAAATCGGCAGACACACAGGACTTAAAATCCTGCGGGAGTTAAATCCCGTGCCGGTTCAAGTCCGGCCACTTGCACCATTTAGGGGTATAGCTCAATTGGTAGAGTAGCGGTCTCCAAAACCGTTGGTCTGGGTTCAAGTCCTGGTACCCCTGCCATTTAACTTAATATGGAGAAGTACTCAAGTGGCCGAAGAGGATGGTTTGCTAAACCATTAGTGGGGGTTACTCCAGCTGGGGTTCGAATCCCCACTTCTCCGCCAGAAACCAGTGTGAATAACACTGGTTTTTTTATTATATCCAGAATTATTAACATATCATATTTACATTATAAAACTAATCCTGTACATACTAATCACGAGGTGATTCCATTAGATGAAGGACTTACTTTTAAAAAATTGTATAATGCTTAATTTGGAAGATGGTAGTTCTTTTAAAAAAGACATTTTAATACAAGGTGGTAGAATCACCAAAATATCTGAGACTATCCTTCATGAGGCATTAAATATTTTAGACATAGAAGAAAAATATGTTTTACCTGGCTTTATAGACTGCCATACACATCTTGGAATCATTGAAGAAGCAACAGGAAAAATAGGGGTGGATAATAATGAAACCTCTGACCCCATAACCCCACACTTAAGAGGAATAGATGCCATTAACCCCTTAGACATATCCTTTGCAGATGCCTTGAAGTCTGGAGTTACTACTGTCATGAGCGGTCCTGGAAGTGATAATGCAGTTGGTGGCCAAAGTGTATTAATTAAAACACATGGCACTATAATTGATAAAATGGTTTTGAAAAATCCAGTTGGTATGAAGGTTGCATTTGGTGAAAATCCACTTGCTGCATATGGGCAAAGTAGTAAGTGCCCTGTTACAAGAATGGGAACTGCTGGGCTTATCAGAGAGTTATTTATGAAAACTCAGGATTATATGGTTAAGAAAGAGGAGGGTAAGCTATGGGAAAGGGACATAAAACTTGAAGCAATTATTCCTGTGTTAAGTGGGGAACTACCATTAAGAGCCCATGCTCACAGGGCAGATGACATAATAACTGCCATAAGAATTGCTGATGAGTTCAATATAAAAAAGCTAGTAATTGAGCATGGTACTGAGGCTCATCTAATCAAGGAATATATAAAAGAAAAGGGTTTTCCTGTTGCCTTTGGTCCAATGCTGTCGCCTAGAATAAAGATGGAGTTGAGAAGAAGAAATTACAGTTCCGCATTAGAATTGGTTGAAGCAGGAATAAAGGTTGCCCTTATAACAGACCATCCCTTTAATTCAATCGATCAGCTTAGAACAGTTGCTCTCCTAGCCATATCAGCTGGCTTAAAGCCTATGGATGCTATTAAAGCTTTAACAATTAATCCATCGGAAATTGTAGAATGCCAGGATAGAATTGGTCAACTAAGGGAAGGATATGATGCTGATATCATAGTATTTGATGGTAATCCATTTGACTTGAATTCAAAAGTAATTTTAACAATTGTAAATGGAAACATTGCTTATTCAGAATCCAAGGAATTGTTTAAAGATTTAAAAATAGAATAAACATGGAATAATTTTTATTAGCTTTTCAAATAATATAGTGAACAAAAATGATTGGAGGTTTTAATTATGAGAGTTTTGGCTGAAAGTGAAATGTTATCTTTACGGGAAATGCTTCAAATGGAAACAAATGCTCTTGCAAAAGCAAGGGCAACACAAATGGCTGTAACTGATGATGAGCTTGATTGTACAGTAAAGGCCTCAATTATGGCTGGAGAAAAAAGAGTTAAGGGCATTCAACAATTTATTAGTGAAAATAATATTCTTGTAGACAAGGGGGTGGAGTAATATGGGATCCCTAATAAACAATATACTTGGAAATGATAAAAATGCTCTTCAAATGGGCAATGAAGTTATTGTTATGGATATGCTCTCTGGAACAAAGGCTGCTGCTTCAGCATACCTTACTGCTGCCTTGGAATCAGCTACACCTGAGCTTAAGGCCATGTATTCCTCAAGTGTAAATGAAATGTTAAAGGCTCACTCAGAGCTTACAAATTTAGCTGTAGAAAAAAAATGGTATAAACCCTATGACAAGCCGGAACAGCAGTTAGCAGATGTTTACAAGCAATCAGTTTCCATATGCGATAAACAGGATTAGAACCTGAAGACTAGGTTGCATATAAAATAGAAATGAAAAGGATTCGACCCTGGTCTCAGGATGGCAAAACCTTCATAGCAACCACGAGATTGACTGCACATAAAATCATGAAACTTGTAGGGGCGAACAGTGTTCGCCCGTGGCGCACTAACAATCCAGGCCAACCTTTGATTGATTATGCCCAAATCGGGCCAACACTGTTCGCCCCCACGGTTAGGCTGAATGTGGGGAGTTTTATAATAATATAATAACATTTGGTATTAATATTTTAAATAAAATTATAGACACCTTTTAAAAAAGTGTCTTTTCTTAATTATTACTTATACCTTTTACCAAGCTCTTTCTTTATATCACTAATAGTTACTCCCCTATCTACCATAAGAACAAGCATGTGATAAACCAGGTCGGATATCTCATAGGTCATTTCATCTTTACTATTATTCTTTGATGCAATAATTACTTCGCTGGTTTCTTCTCCAACCTTTTTTAATATTTTATCTACTCCCTTGGTAAACAGATAGTTAGTATATGACCCATCAACTGGGTTTTCCCTTCTATCAGTAATACGAGAATAAAGTTTTTCCAACATATCCTTATCATAGCCTGCATTATCATCAATTACCTTATTAAAAAAGCAGCTTTCCTCTCCAGTATGACAGGAAGGTCCCATAGGCTCAACTTCAAGCAAGATTGTATCTCCATCGCAATCATAATATAATTTTTTAACCATCTGATAATTTCCTGAGGTTTCTCCCTTATTCCAAAGCTTTTCTCTGCTTCTGCTGTAAAACCAGGTTTTTCTAGTTTCAAGAGTTAGCTTAATAGACTCCTCATTCATATATGCAAGCATTAATGCTTTTCCTGTATTTACATCCTGAACAATAGCAGGAATTAAACCTTTTTCATCAAATTTTATATTCTCTAATTTTAAGTCCATACTAAATCCTCCTTACATTTACTTTATTTAAATACAAATATTCCTTTAGCTCCACTATATCTATTTTCCCATAATGAAATACGGTGGCTGCAAGTGCAGCATCTGCCCTACCCTCTGTAAGTATCTTTAAAAAGTCCTCTTTCTTGCCTGCTCCTCCTGATGCAACTACTGGAATATTTACGCTTTGGGATATAATCCTTGTAAGTGAAATATCATACCCATCCTTAACTCCATCAGTATCTATCGAATTTACAACTATTTCACCTGCCCCAAGTCTTTCACCCTCAATTGCCCACCCAATTGCCTCAAGATTTGTTTCTGTTCTTCCACCCTTTGTATAAACCTTCCATATTCCTCTATTATCTTTTTTTGCATCTATTGAAAGCACTACACACTGTCTTCCAAATTTTAATGCAGCCTCAGTAATAAGCTTAGGATTTTCAACTGCTGAAGAATTAATGGATACCTTATCAGCTCCAGCCCTTAAAACCCTTGTAAAATCTTCAACTGTTCTAATTCCGCCTCCAACAGTAAGAGGTATATTAACCTCTTGGGCTGTTCTTTCAACAACATCAACAAATATATTTCTCTCATCACTAGAGGCTGTTATATCATAAAAAACAAGTTCATCTGCTCCTGATGCACTATAAAATTTCCCAAGCCTTACTGGATCATCAACATCTATTAAGTTTAGAAACCTTTCTCCCTTAACTACTCTTCCCTTGTTTACATCAAGGCAGGGAATAATTCTTTTTGCCAACATAATATCACCCCAGTATTTCTTCAAGTTTTATATTCCCTGTATATAATGCTTTTCCTATAATTGCCCCATACATGTTTAAGCTTTTTAATAGTTTTACATCATCTGCACTGCTTACTCCACCAGATGCTATTATATTTATATCCAGACTTTCCTTTAATACTTTAAGTTCCTCAAGGTTAGGACCTTGCAGCATGCCATCCTTTGAAATATCTGTATATATTAAAGTTTTAAGTCCCATATTTTCAAGAACCTTCCCAAAATAAATTGCTTTTATGTCACTAATTTTTGTCCATCCATTTAAAGCCACATATCCATTCTTTGCATCTATGGAAACGGCTATCTTATTCCCATATTTAAATAATGCCTCCTCAAGAAAGCCATCCTCCTCCACAACTGAGGTACCTAGTATTACTCTTTGAACCCCAAGACTAAGGACATCTTTTATGTCATTAATTGTTCTTATTCCACCGCCTAGCTGGACAGGAATACTAACATTATCAACTATTGACTTAATAATACTTCTATTTAACCTAACGCCCTCAAATGCACCATCAAGGTCAACAATATGAAGATATAAAGCACCCTTACTCTCCCAAAGCTTAGCTCTTTGGACAGGATCCTCTCCATAAATAGTTTCTCTATCTAACCTACCCTGTTCAAGCCTTACACATTTTCCACCTTTTATATCTATTGCAGGAAAAATAATCATTCTATCAGCTCCCCAAAATTTTTCAACAACCTCATTCCTACCTCTGAGCTTTTTTCAGGATGAAACTGCATTCCAACAACATTACCAGCTCTTATTACTGCAGGGACATTTACTCCATAATTACTCCAAAATACTACTTCATTTTTATTTTCAGGCTTCAAATAGTAGGAGTGAACAAAATATACATATTCACCCTCATTTATTCCTTCAGCCATTTTATCCTCTACTCCCTTTTCTAAGCTATTCCAGCCCATATGTGGAATTTTTAATCCCTCTTCAAACCTTACAACCTCACCTTT
>JARDZI010000168.1 GCA_029240935.1 Clostridiales bacterium | reverse complement strand
TGCTACCAAATATAAACTTTTGTTTATCTAGAATATCCATTTCAAATTAGCTCCTTTTGATTTATGTAATATATTACTTATATAAGTAATATATTACCTTTGTTTAAATATGTCAATAGTTTTTTACTAAAGTTGCTGTCCCAAAATTATGGCAGTATAGGCTAGAGATTATACAGAGGGTATGCTGTCATACTTTGAGGGAAAATGTCCACAATAAGTGTGTCAGCCTCATTAGATATCGGATTTGCAAATCTGATATCTAATGAGGCTGGCACCAATTCTATTCTTTCTTTTCCCAATAAATATCCTCAACCAAGCCATCTATTACCTTTTCAATAGCCCATATTTCTACAGGTCCTGACTCTCCATAGTTGCTTACAGTTTTAACTCCATCTTCATAAACCACAGTTGTAAGTACATTTGGCTGATCATGGCCATCGATTAAGTATTTCTCTCTAAGATTCCTGAATTGTAACTTTTCCATGAGGCATGCAAGTTTTTTAAAATCCATATCCTCAATAATACCAGCAAATACACCTATTTTATCAACATAGTATTTACCTTCATACAATGCTTCCTCATTATTTCTAAAAGTCACTTTAAATACAGGATAGGGTTCCTTAGACATAACCCTTTCCATGGAAATTTCTTTCACAATATCAATAAGGTTATCCACATTATCCACATCCAATCATATATTTCTATATCTATGTATAGCATTAGAATTATATCCAAATTATCATTAAACCTCAACACTTATTATTTGTATAAAATTATTTTCTTATAACTCATCTTCAAAGTTTGCTGTATATATCCTATTAACATTATATGACTATTTACAATAGTTTGTTAATTGGTTATGCCTCCTACTATCCCTTGCTTTCATTAAAACCTCCAAGTAATCCAAATGATAAGTATATGAAAACTATCATAAACCCAAATAATGTTGAATATATAAGTCCTCTAATATTTATATTTTTAAATAACACCCCAATTAGTTGAATTGGGTTTGTTACAACCTCCCAGCTATTTACCCTTATAAATCTTCCAAGATAAATTGCATATCCACTTAATATTGATACCATGGATACAAATATCCACCCTAAAATATTGCCATAACTTTTTTTTATGAAATTGTGAACAAGCTTTAAGGAAGCATATGAAAGTATTAGTCCTATTATAACGAATATGGAAATCAAAAAGAAATCATACCAAATTCTATAGCTGCTATTAAATGCATAGGTTTCCGACTGATAAAAATTATATGCTGATAGATGAATAAAATCAGTAATAATATAGGGTGCATTAGGATAAAATATTAGCCATAAAAAACCGGTTATAAATCTTATAATCTTATTACTAAATTTAATATGAGTAAAAATGACACTCAAATAGAAGGGAATCCATGCAAGAAAAATGTTCCAGATTAAAAAGGTAAATCCTATGCTTCCTCTATGCCATATTCTAACAACGATGCAATTGCAGATATAATAAACATCCCAACAATAAACCTATATAGCAATGGATCTTTTTCTTTTACATAATTAATCATCAACAGCTCCTTTCACTTCAATAATTATCTAGCCTGTTACAATTTGTCATTTGTCACAGGCTAGACCCTTTTTTTATTTTCTTAACTTTTTATCTAAGCATTTTTTAAAGCTTAGTAATGCTTTTTCAAGAACATGTCTTGGACATGCTAAATTGATTCTTTCAAAACCCTCACCTGCTTGGCCAAAAATATATCCTTCATCAAGGAAAAACATTGCATCTTGAGTCATGAAATTCTCCAATTCTTTATATGTCATGCCAAGACCTCTACAATCAAACCATTGAAGGTAAGTTCCCTCCATTCTGATTGGTTTAATTTCCGGGATGTTCTCCTTCATGAATTTTACAAAGTATTTCCTATTTCCTTCAATAACCTCAAGCAGTTCATCCAGCCACTTTTCACATTTATTATATGCTAATTCACATGCCTTATAGCCTAATGTATTTAAGGACATTGAAGCTATGTTTTTGTTGCCTTCAGTAAATTTCTCCCTAATTTCAGAATTACTTATAATAATATTTGAGGTTTGCATACCTGCTAAATTGAAGGTCTTACTTGGTGCTGTACAGGTTATGCTGTGCTGTGCAAACTCCTCACTAATACTTGCAAAAACAGTATGCTTAAATCCCGGCATTATCAAATCAAAATGTATTTCATCAGCAATAATTAGCACATCATTATCAATACAAATACGACCAATACGCATTAATTCTTCCTTTGTCCACACCCTTCCAACTGGGTTATGGGGGTTACAGAGCAAAAGCATTTTATTTGCAGGATCCTTTGCCTTTTGCTTAAGGTCATCATAATCAACATCATATTGAATTCCATTGAATTTTAATGGACTTTCCACAACATTACATTGATTAACTGATGCTGCCATAAAGAAGGGGTAATATACAGGTGTTAACAAAATAACTCCATGACTAGGCTTTAAAAATGTCCTTACAGCAGTAAACAATGCTGATACAATTCCTGGTGCCAATACTATTGATGACCTATCTATGTTCCAGTTATGCTTCCTCTTCATCCAACCTATAACTGCATCATAATATTCATCAGTTGGTATTGTATATCCTAAAATAACCTCATCTAAATACTTTTTAAGTCCCTCCATTATTTCAGGTGGATTTTTAAACTCCATGTCAGCAACAGAGAAGGGCACTATATCCTCACCCACTGATGGATTAACTTTCTCCATCTCAGCCCATTTTGCTGAACCCATTTTCCTTCTTGGTACTAATGTTTCAAAGTCGTACATTTATGTATCCCTCCTAAATTAATAATTTATAACTGATTTATTAGTTATTCTTAATTGCCTAGGAAATTCATTATTCTAGTTGAAAAAATGGATGTATCTTTCTTATATTATAACGAAACTCAAGGTAACATCCAATTATTATTTAAGCCACCTGTATTGAAAATTTAACTTTTCTCAACACAGGTGGCTATCACTTAACTCATTCAACTATTATTCCAAGCAAACCAGCCAGCATAAACAATTAGAAGCTAACCTATTTACCATTAAATTTTAAACTTTGAAATAGTATTTTGCAAATCTTGAGCCAGTTGAGATAGACCTTCACTGGTATTTGCAATCTCTTCCATTGATGCAGCTTGTTCCTCCATAGATGCTGTTACTTCTTGAGTAGCTGCTGAATTTTCCTCTGCAATAGCAGATAAGTTTTCTAAAGTAGTAATTATCTCATTTTTCATATCATACTTTTCTTTTCCTGTAGCATTCAATTTTGCTATAGCTTTTTCAGATTCTTTCATTGCTTCTTCTATTAGCATATATTTATTTCTGTTTTTTACAACACTTTGTGTCTGCTCATTTGTAATTTCAGACACTCTTTCTAAGGTATCTACAGCATTTTGTGCATTCATTTGTAATTCACTCACTATTGTTTCAATGGTATGAGTTGAATTTGAGGATTGCTCAGCTAATTTCTTTATTTCATCTGCCACAACTGCAAAACCTCTTCCAGCTTCCCCAGCTCTGGCTGCTTCTATAGCAGCGTTTAGGGCTAATAAATTTGTTTGCTCTGCAATAGAAGCAATGAAACTACTTGCCTCGCTTATTTTTTTAGAGCTGTCATTTGTTTTTAGGATCACATCAGAAATGTTCTTACTAGCTATATTGTTTTCTTCTGTAATCTTAGAAAGGTTTTCAATTTCCACAAAACCTTCATTAACGACTACTGTAACCTTCTTTACTGTATTATTTATGTTCTTTGCATATTCTATATCATTATCTATAATATTTCCTAATAGCACTGCTTTTGAAGCACCTTCCTCAGTATGTTGTGCTTGTTGTGATGCACCATTGGAGATTTGCTCTACAGTTTTTGTTACTTCCCCTACTGCAGAAGCAGATTCTTGGGAGGTTGCTGTAAATTCTTGGGAGGTTGCTGCCAATTGCTCAGAAGAATCACTAATTTTTTTGATAATACTTCTAAAACTATCCGAAATACTATGTAATGCTTGGGATAAATCTCCAAACTCATCTTTTCGCTGCAAATCCTTTTGTGAAATATCCATTGTAAGATTTAGATTTGCAAGTTTCTTTGAATACTCTGCTGCATTCTTAATAGGTTTTGTAATACTGCTTGATAAAATTAATCCACATATTAAAATTATCACAGCAAACCCAGAAAGTGATATAACGCATGTAGTCTTGAATTTGTTAAGTCCTTGATACACACTTTCAGCATCATAATCAATTCCTATTAATCCTACAACTGCCCCCTTGACATCCTTTAATGGATAATATGAACTGATAAGAGTCCCCCATCTCTCATCGTTGCGAATCTTTTTATCAGTATATGCTTCACCACTCCATGCCTTTTCATATCCAGCTATAGATTCTTCAATATCGCCTAGATGGGACATACCCTCACCAGAAGCACCATCAACTACATACATAAATTTACCATCATCAGTTTTTCTCATAGTATAGACGTATTTTGCCCCACTTATCCTTCTAATAAGATCTAGATCTTCTCTAATTTGAATGTAACTGCTTTTAATTTCATCCTTCACTGTCTTGAACTTAATAAATTCAGAAGTATTTATTACTCTACCAATCTCTTTTACGGTTTTAGATGCCCTTTCCGATGCATCTTTTGTTATCATAGCTGAGCTTTGGAAGTATAGTAGTACCGACAGTAAAGAAGTAATTGACAGTGCAATAACCAGAAAAAACACCGTAACTTTACCTTTAATACTTTTACCTAAAGACAATTTTGCTACCCACGAATTTTTCATTGTAATCTCCTTTGTAAATTATTATTTTTTAATATTTTTTTGCTACATTATTTAATTCAAATTATCTATTTATAACTCATTTTGACATGTATGTTTATATTTTAACAAATTCCAGCACAATTTTCCAGTTATTATTTCAGCCACCTGAGGATTTGTTTTCTCAGGTGGCTGTCACTTTTTTATCCTTTTATTATAATTCCAAGCAAACCAGCAAGTGAAATAACCTGTGCAGGTGAGACTATAACTTCCTTTACATCCTCAACACTAGCACCCATTCCCTCAATCTCACAGTTGGATAAATCTATTCCCTTCAGCTTGGTACCAAAAAACTGGCACTGGGTTATATCTGTATTGCTAAATTCAACCTTTAAAAATTCACTCTCCTGAAAATCTGAAAAGCAGAGCTGACTATTACTGAACATCATCTGGTTGCAATGAGAAAATCTAAATAGTGCATATTGCCCCTTACATTGATCAAAAATAACATTTTTAAAGGTTGCTTCATTAAAATTAATGCCTGTAAGCTTACAGTTTACGAATTCAGCTCTATGTATTGAAGCCTCTCCAAAAATAGCATTGGATAAATCGCAATTTTCAAATCTTACATCAGTAAGCTCTATGTTTCGTAAAGAGACATTTAAAAATTTCACATTTTTAAATAATGTTTCATTAAAACACACATGTTTAGCTTCAATATCTTCCAGATAATCATCTTTAAATACTACTGTTGAAATTGAGGAATAATCTGATATATTTTCCTTTGAAAAATCTGATTCATTTAAGTCACTTGGAATCTTAGGTTTTAATATTTTTATATTATTTTTCCTCTCTATCATGTCAGCCCTCCAGATATTACTAATTTGAATTAACTTTGATAGTACCTTTTTTAATTGACAATTTTGTCTATATATTACCATTCCTTAAGGTTAAACTCAAATGTTCTATTATTGATTAGGAGGCTGGCACTCTTTACAATTTTTCTACATATTGTGCGTTTTTTCGCAAAGATGATATAATATCTATATAGGTCATATCGATATTGTACTTTATACTACTCTGAAAAAGGAGGCAAATAATTGAATAATCCAATTCCTTTTCTACTTTATGTTGTTGCAACTCTCTTTACTCCGGGTCCTAACACTATATTATCAATGGTTAATGCAAGGCAATACGGCTTTAAAAACTCATTTCCCTTTTACATGGGAGTTTTTTCTGGGTTTATAACAGTGATGATTGGCTGCAGCTACTTTAATCTATTCCTATTCAACTTTATGCCAAAAATCGAGAAACTTGTTAGTATATTCGGTACCATATATATGCTTTTCCTTGCTTATATGATTGCATTCGGCAGAAAAAAACTAAGAGATGTTAATAATAAAAAAACAAATACCTACTTAGCAGGATTAACAATGCAGTTTTTAAATCCAAAGGTACTCATTTTTGGTATGACTGTTATGGGAACCTTTGTAATACCAAATTATAAATCAGGGTTTATTCTAATACTTTTTTCTCTCTTTACTGCACTTATAGGACTTACTGCTAATCTTTCCTGGGGACTTTTTGGTGCTATGTTACAAAACTTTCTGGCAAAATATGATAAACAATTTAATATCATTATGGGGCTACTTTTAGTTTATTGTGCTATTTCAATATCTGGATTTATTTAAAGAATACCACAGCTCTATATTCTAGCTTCAGACTATTTACATAGGCACTTTGTTTCCTGTACCATTCTGGAGAAATTATTCTTACTTAATACATTTATTCTGTTGATTTTTATGTCACTTGTCACGTGCCTGGCACTATTACTAATATATCTCAGCTGCATCCTTAGGCAAATGCTTTACATGCTTTAAATGAGCAGTAACTCTTTCATCATCACCGTATGGATATTTATAGCCAAAGTGTTCACCAACACTTACAGCTATTTTTCTGAACAAATCACACATAATAAAATGTGACTGCCATATGCTTTCATAGTCTCCCTTTGGATATGTAGCAACGAATTCATTCCATAAATCAGGTTCTAGATATTGCTTGAAGTATTTTCCACATTTACCTGAACTCTTTAAGAAGTCTGTTTTTATCCCAATGTGCCACTTAAGCATTTCCATTAACATATCACGTACTGGTCCTTCAAGCATCTCCTTTGCATATGGAAGCTCATCTCTCCAAATACCCTTGGCCACATAGGGGCTTACCCACCAGAATTCATTACAGCAGTTTGAAAACTCCTTCTCTGTTGGAGCTTTTGTTATGTAGTCTGTGTCATTTGCAGGTGGAAGTGGATCTATGATTCCATCCTTGTCAAGAAGCAGTATACTTAAACTATCATCTTTTACAATCTCATCTGTTTTTTCTATTGGGTACAAACTAAGGTCTATACGATTACCATCAGCAAATTGCATTAAATATGTAAAGTGTCCATCATTGTCTGCAGGTAGAAGAACCATATCCTCAGGCATTTGAAGTATCATCATTTCTCCAAATTTATTAACCAGGCAATGGTCTGATGTAAAGGCTTTCACATCCATCACCATATACACAATATCATAATCTTGAAAAATATCCTTTTTTACATTTGGATTAGTACGGGATCCATTCATTATAACTGCTCGTATCCTATCATCCTCTTCAGCAGTATTCATAATCAAATCCATCATTTCTTTTTCACTTCTCATTTTTTCTCTCCTCCAAGATTCGCAAAATCATTAATCCTCTATTTTACTTTTCTAAATGTTAAGCAATTCACAGTTATAGCTGCAAGAACTATAACCCCACCTAATACGGAAAATACTCCTGGAATTTCACCTATAGCTAAGAATACCCAGACAGGACTTAGAATAGGTTCTACAAGTGATATAAATGTAGCCTCAAGAGCTGTAATTTTCTTAATCGCCTTAGAATATAAAATGTATGAAATACCAAGCTGAAATATTCCTAAAAGAAGCAACCCTATTATACTCTTAGTATCGGGTACTTTTGCAAAGGTGGAGGGGCTTGCCACAATAAATGTTAAGATGCATCCCCAAAATACATTTTCAAGTGGATTCTCATCCTTTTGTCTTCTCATGAATATGGTATTAAAAGCAAGGGCTACTCCGCTAAATATAGCAATAATATTTCCCTTCATCATTCCTCCTCCAATATCATCAAAGAAGAAAAGCACCATTCCTCCAATAACAAATAATATTGTTACCCAGTCCTTTAAGGATGCCCTTTCCTTTAGGAGCCATCCCCCAAAAATGGCTATATAAATTGGAGCTGTATATTGAAGAATTATTGCATTTGCAGCAGTAGTCATTTTTGTTGCTGAGATATAACATAAACTCATACTTGCATATGCAATAGCTCCCAAAATCTTGTTCATGGAGAAGTTAAAGGTTGGTTTTTTTATCACTATTAAAAGCACTGTTGCTGTAATTAAGCTTCTAATACTAGCTATTTGAAAAGAACTTAAATCAACCAGCTTTATTAAAAATCCTCCTGTACTCCACAAAAATGCAGAGCCAAGCAGCATTAAAATCAATCCAGTTCTTTCATTAATTTTTTGTCCCTTATTTTCCATTATGCCACCATTTTTATCCCTTTGTATTTTAGTATTTATCGTAATAATATAAATATTAACCTTTGAATTAATATAAATCAATAATTATTGCTCATGACTCTCTTAATTTCTAATTTTCCACTTTAAAATTCCCACCCAAAATAGCAAAAGCGACGGGCTCATTGCCTGCCGCTTTTATCATTGTCTATATGACTTAATCAAAATATTATTTCTATTTAAAAGTACCTAGCTTAGATAACTCATAGATTAATGAGAATACAATTAGCAAAAAGCCAGGGATAAAAATTAAAGCTATTATCAGTATTCTTCTGCTCCGTTTTTTGGTAAGCTCAGATGGGTAATCACCTGTCCCTTCTTTTTCAAGGTCCTTTTTTTCTACTTCAACTCCTGATTTATCCATAGTATCTAATATCTCTTTTGCAGCTTCTAATGACTGAGAGGAAACATACAAATCAATTCCAAACACAGTAGCACCCATGGATATTTGTAGATAATCTCCAGCTCCCTTATACTTTCTTAGTACTGAAATACCATATGATTGTAAAAGTGCTTCAATTACTAAAGCCTCAGAAGCATTTGCTACTGTAATTAAAAAGGCTTCCTTATCATATACAACATTA
>JARDZI010000492.1 GCA_029240935.1 Clostridiales bacterium | reverse complement strand
CATTTTTCATGTTAAATTCCTTTTCATTACCCTACCAAATTTTGTACATACTTAGTATATCATAAATGATATAAGGGCAAAAGAATTTAAGTCGCCACAGCCTAAGCTATAGCGACTATATTTTTAATATGTTATATTTTAAGCTCTGGTAGCACCCATACTTCCATACAGGTTGTATCAGGACTATGGCTGGTATAACGCTCCGCCGCAAAAGGTTTTGTAGTAAGCTTATGCTTTGGAAGCCATGTTTCAAAAAGATATCTGTGTGCTTTGTATACTGCATCCATAACAAGATGCTCAAAATCCTCCGCTTCAAAAGAGCAGACAATATATTCACCTTCA
Organism: Clostridiales bacterium; assembly: GCA_029240935.1. GTDB lineage: Bacteria > Bacillota > Clostridia > Clostridiales > Caloramatoraceae > JARDZI01. Next base: position 2,754 of record JARDZI010000492.1, on the reverse strand, counting down.
GGCAATTCCCAAAAAGTATAGCCTTGAGGCAGTTTGTTTGTTACAGCTTCAGCACCAGCGAAATATCGGTAATAGCCTTCCTTGGTTCCAGTGTAGGCAACTCCAAGTTCGTCCCCCTTCGCTTTTAACTCTGAAATACTGATTTTCTTTTCATGAAAATTATCCCACAATTTCCCTAGAGTGTCTACCCCTGTCTCTCCTCCTCCTGGCATCTGTTCAATAGGTTCTTCTACTGTAAGTCCTATAAAAAATTGAGGTGACAAAACTTGTCGCCTTGTTATCTCCAATACTATGCCATCAGCTATTAAAGGTACATTCTCGTCAATAAGGGTATAATTCAAAAGCAATTGAGGCTTTCCAAAATTATTTAGTCTTACAGGATTTGCTCTATACTCCTCTGGTGTCATTCCAAATGCATCCTTAAAGCTTCGTGTAAGTGTTTCATGAGATGAAAATCCGCAGTCCAAGGCAACATCTAGAATCCTTTTGTTCTTGTCTATCAACACCTCCGATGCTTTTGCTAAGCGACGAAGCTTGATATATTCGTTCACTGGTCTTTTAACTAATCGGCTAAATAGCCTCTGATAATAAAATTGTGACAATGAAGCAAGCTTTGCTAAATTTTCAGAAGCAAGCTTTGCTAAATTTTCAATTTTTATTTCTTCTGCAAGATGTTTCTCAATATAGTCCACAGTTAATTGTATTTGTTCCCATGCGTGCATATTAAGCACCTCCTTGTAAATAGGATAGCATGTATGCATCATCTTTGCTTGATTGACAATGCCCTTCTGTAAAAAGGTTGTCTATGTTAAAAGGATAGCGATAGCTAGTATCTATAAGCCATCGCTATCCTTTTAATAGCAACTAATATTTTTTATTCATAATGAGTCCACATTCTCAAGATCTTAATTGTTTTTTCGTTTTCATAAACTTCATAAATTATTCTATGCTGTATATTTATCCTTCTAGAGTAGAAGCCTTTTAAATCCCCTTTTAGTTTTTCATATGCTGGAGGGTTTTGATAAGGGGTTTCTTTTATTATTTTTAATAAATCTTTTGCTTTATTTTCTAAGCCACAGGCTTCTAATTTCTGAGCATCCTTTTGAGCCTGTTTAGTTAGAACTATCAAAGACTTACACTCATCAATGGACTCTTTAGATCCTTCTAAAATACTTTCTCTCATTCCTGGTATTTGTAAAAGATATAATGTTTCTTGTATTGCAGACCAATCTTCTAAGCTTATCATAACAACATCACCTTTTTTACTGGTTATTTGTATAGGCTCTGAATTTACAATTGTTTGTTCTATTATATTAAATATATCTTGTCTAGCGTTAGAAACAGGTACTGTTTTCATAATCATTCACCTCTTTACTTACATTATATTGTACAACTTATTGTACGTCAATAGCATTTTCAACTATCACACGCTATTGTGGGTGATGTTAGCATTGTGGAATTTTCTATACTACACAGAGAAAAGAGACTTAAATAGTAAACTTTCATGCTATTTATATTTGACCAATACTGTCCCCTTTGTCAAAATATTCTTCCAATACTTGGATGTAAATGATACTATTATAAGGTACAGTTAATTTTTACAACTCGCTAAATGCACGATTGAAAAATATTGTTTTAGATGTATAAAAGGAGATAGTGGTATGGAAATGCCCATAAGAGGATGTTCGACTGTGTAGGAATTTATAATGATTTGCTTATTACAATTTCATATCCATGCAATGAGATATCATTTTGGAATAAGAAAACGCTTGAATTGGTGAGGTCAATAAATACTCCACTTTCTTTATCAGGGCGTACTTTTATTGAAAATGATATCTTGTATATTGCTTCAAGAAATATCAACGGAATAATCTGGCTTGATTTAGCAAATAACCCCATCAAATGAAATTAATAAAAGTATTATTGTTTAATCATAATTTTTTTGTGTATATACCAATGATAAACTATGCTTATTAACAGATATTATGCATATTGGAGGTAACTTTGTGAGTAGTGTTATATATAGAAATTTAACATTAGAAGAGTGTCAATGTATAAATGAAATGAATCCATCTCAATATATAGGAAAAGCATGGAGAGAAGTAGATGGGAAACGCCAGTTAGTAGAAATTAATTACCACGATTGCGACTGGCCTAATGGTTATGAATATCACATCATCCATTTAAAAGAGACTATTTTAAATGGGGGGAGTGCAATTGGTGCTTTTGATAGTAATAAAAAGTTATTAGGCTTTGCAACAATTAATCGTCAGTTTTTTGGTGAAAGATTTAATTATGTTTTATTAGACCAACTATTTATCACCTTAGGGTGTAGAAATAAGGGAATAGGTAAAAAATTATTTATGCTTTCTGCAAATGTAGCAAGAGAATGGAATGCAGATAAAATTTATATTTGTGCTGGTTCCGCAGAGGAAACAATTGCATTTTACTTTGCAATGGGATGTAAAGAGGCAGAAGAAATAAACAAAGAGTTATACGAAAGTGACACAAGAGATTTTCAATTGGAATTCGTTTTGTAATTTGTGCCATAACTTATCTATTATTGAGTTTACTAATTTCTATGGTACAATATAATATGTAATAAAGATTCACAGCATTAAAGCAATGCTAGCTAATCCTAGAGGAGGTTATTGCATGGATAATACAGCTAAGAACAAGCTATATACCTATACTGATTATATGAGCTATTCTGAAAATGAAAGATTAGAAGTTATAGATGGTCACATATATGCA
>JARDZI010000167.1 GCA_029240935.1 Clostridiales bacterium | reverse complement strand
ATTGCGGGCGAACACTGTTCGCCCCTACAACACATAGTAGTTAAATTGTTTCAGTTAGCATAAGACAACTGCGACGCATTCTTCCAATATTCTCTAACATACCTTTAAAAAATAAATACTTTGACATTCAGTTGTTACAGTATATGTGATATTATTAAGAAAAAGCATAGGAGGTTTGATTATGGGTGAAAAAATAGATTACAAAAAGGATTTTAAGAACATTTATCTACCAAAGACAACTCCCACAATTATAGATATTCCTAAGATGCAATATATAATGATTAGTGGTACAGGCAACCCTAATGGTGAGGAGTTTGCAAAGTATACAGAGGCATTATACAGCATAAGCTATGCAATTAAAATGTCCTATAAAAGTAAGGACATACCTGAAGGGTACTATGAATATACAGTTTTTCCACTTGAGGGGATCTGGGACTTAATTGATAAATCAAAGCCATCAACAGACAAGGACAATTACAAATACACCATTATGATACGCCAACCAGATTTTTTGATAGAAGAATTGTTTGAAAAATTCTTAGAGCAAACTAAAAAGAAAAAGCCAAATCCAAAGCTTGAGAAGTTAAGCTTTGGAGAAATAACAGATGGTCTGTGCTGCCAAGTTATGCACATAGGAAGTTATGATGATGAGTCAGAAAGCTTTGGAAGGATGGAGACTTTTTGCAAGGAAAGTGGATACATACGTGCTTCAAAAATCCATAGGGAAATATACCTGTCTGATCCACGTAAAACAGAGGTTTCAAAGATGAAGACTGTTTTGAGGTTTTCTGTGAAGAAGTGTTGAGCTTGGCGAACTAATTGTATCTAATCTTGAGATAATTCAATATAAAAGCATGGAGCTTTATATTATGCTTAAATATTTGGTGCAGGTAATATGAAATCTCATATTCTCATATGGCTGGCACCTAAAAGGAGGAATCAATGTGAATAGATGTCCATGGTGTGGAACTGATGAATTGTATGTAAAATATCATGATGAGGAATGGGGTGTTCCTGTTCATGAGGATAGAAAGCATTTTGAATTTTTGGTTTTAGAATCTGCACAGGCAGGCTTAAGCTGGATTACTATACTTAGAAAGAGGGAAAATTACAGGGCAGCCTATGATAATTTTGATCCTGTTAAAGTTGCCGGGTATGATGAGAATAAAGTGCTTGAGCTTATGAATAATGCTGGGATTGTAAGAAATAGAAGAAAAATAGATGCGTCCATTGGTAATGCAAAGGGTTTCTTGAAGCTACAAGAGGAGTTCGGAAGCTTTGATAATTACATATGGAGTTTTGTAGATAACAAGCCTGTTGCAAACCACTGGAGTGATATATCTGAGGTACCAGCTACATCAAAGCTCTCTGATGATGTCAGCAAGGACTTGAAAAGCAGGGGTTTTAAGTTTTTAGGGTCCACAATTGTTTATGCCCATCTTCAGGCTACAGGTATAATAAATGACCATTTAATAAGCTGTTTCAGGTATAATAATATATAACAAAATGGGGTAATAAACATGAATGAAAATATTAACATACTAGTTGTGGAAGACGATACAGATATAAACAATCTGCTCTGTAAAATACTAACTAACAATGGATATAGCGTAAGAAGCGCATACTCTGGCACCGAAGGCAAAATGTGTATTGAACAATATGATTTTGAGCTTATAATGCTAGATCTAATGCTGCCGGGTATTACAGGTGAGGAGCTTATTTCACAGATAAGAGAAATGAAGACAATGCCTATAATAGTTGTTTCTGCAAAGTCTGGACAAGAGGCAAAGATTGAGGTTCTAAGACTTGGAGCAGATGATTTTATATCAAAGCCATTTGATATAAATGAGGTTCTAGCTAGGGTTGAAGCTCAGCTAAGACGTTTTATGGTGTTTTCAAACTTAAGTGGAGATAAGAACCTACTTAAGCACAGGGAGCTAATATTAAACAGGGAAACTATAGAGGTTACCCTTAAAGGACAAGCCATACCCCTTACAGCAAGGGAGTTTACAATATTAGAGCTTTTAATGTCCTATCCAAACAAGGTATTTACAAAGGCAAACCTATTTGAGCATGTTTGGGAGGATAAATACTTGGGGGATGACAACACAGTTAATGTTCACTTAAGCAACCTTCGTTCGAAGCTTGCTGTGGCAGACCCCGACATGGAATATATTCACACAGTCTGGGGAATTGGATTTAAAATGAGCGATAAAACTTAAGACTTTCTTAAGTTTTTCTTTATTGTATCTTGTGTATTTTACTATATTATTAAGCTATAGATAAGAACAGGAGTTGATTTAGATGAATGAAATTGTACTTAGAACCAATGGTTTAAGCAAGAAATATCACAATACTCTTGCAGTAAACAGTGTGGACATGGCAATAAAACAAGGAGAGATTTATGGACTTGTTGGAAAAAATGGAGCAGGAAAGACAACTTTAATAAGAATGATATGCGGACTTACAATGCCAGCCTCAGGAGAAATTGAGTTGTTTAATGAAGCATCTATTGAGGGATTAAATAAATCAAGAATGAGAACGGGCTGCATAATTGAAACCCCAAGCTTTTTTCCCTATTTATCTGCTGAAAAAAACCTTGAATACTACAGAATACAAAGAGGAATTGTAGAAGAGAATTGTGTTGAGGATGTACTTAAAATTGTTAATCTAGAGGATACAGGGAAAAAGAAGTTTAAGAACTTTTCCCTTGGAATGAAACAGCGTTTAGGTTTGGCACTTGCAATAATGGCAAGTCCCGATTTGCTTGTTTTAGATGAACCTATAAATGGACTTGATCCAACTGGAATTGTAGAATTTAGAGATATCCTGTTAAAACTCAATAGAGAAAAAAACACTACAATAATTATATCAAGCCACATACTAAGTGAGCTTTCTCAGCTTGCAACCACCTACGGCTTTATTGATAAGGGCCAGTTTGTTGAGCAAATATCCGCAAAGGAATTGAATGAAAAATGCAAGAGCTGTCTTTTAATGAAGGTTGACAATACTGAAAAGGCCAGCGTTATAATTGAAAAACAGCTTGGATGCACTAGATATGAAGTAATAAACAACAATCAAATCAGATTGTATGAGCTTATAGATACACCTGAAATTGTGGTTGAAGCACTTGTGAAAAATGGAGTTATGCTTTCTACAATAAATCAAATAAGTGCAAACTTGGAAAGCTACTTTATAGATTTGCTTGGAGGTAATGAAAATGTTTAATTATATAAAAGCCGAATTTTATAGAAACTTTAGCAGAGCACAATTGTGGGTTTTCTCAGGTGTAATAGCTGCAATGGCACTTACACTTAATATATTAATGTCAGTAGCAGGTAATGCAAATAGCATTGACTTAGGCTGGTTGTTTGAAATGATGACTCAAATGTTAATTGTTCCAATATTTTTGGTTGCAACATTTATTGATATAACAACAGCAGAGGAATCAAAAAATCTTACATTGAAAAATGCTGTATCCTTTGGGGTTTCAAGAAGTAAAATTGCTCTATCAAAGGTTATTGTAACGGTTGGTTTATCCTTTGTATCTGCATTTATAATATTTACAGTATTTTTCGGAAGTGGAGCAATAATATTTGGAACAGGTGAAGGCTCCCTGCCAATAATAGCAAATGCTTCATTAAGAATATTAGCTGCCATTCCACTTTGGATTGGAGCAATATCAGTTGGAACCTTTATTGCATTGTTTATCAGCAATAGTACAGCTGCAGCATTTGTATATGCAGGAGCATTTACTGTAACATCGGGAATAGTTAATTTGCTTACAATACTAGTATCAGATAAATTCAATTATATTTCTGATATTTTAATTACAACTCAATTGGCAAATTTAAAACAGCCGAGTGTAGGTAATGAGATATTAAATAAAGCAATTGTGATAGGAATTGTGTACACCATATTGTTTACTATTCTAAGTATGTTGTATATTAAAAAGAAAGAGATTAAATAATATAAAACTAAGAAGGGGTGATATTAATGTTGTGGTTAATAATAATTTTACTTATCATAGCTCTGGTTGTATTTATCACCCTATATTTTATCTCCTCAAGAGAAATCAAAGGAATAAATGATCAACTTGAGTTAATAAACAATAGCCAGACTAACTCAAAAATTTTACTTTCCTTTTCAAATAGAAAGCTTGAAAGGCTTGCTCAGAAGATAAATATAAACCTTGAAGAAAAGCAGAAAACAGAGATTGAATATAAAAGAATGGACAAGGAGCTTCGCCAGGCTATTGCAAATATGTCACATGATTTCAGGACTCCACTAACCTCTATAATAGGATATCTTCAGCTTATTGAAGATGGCAAAACACCAGAGGAGGAAAAGAAACAGTACATAGACATAGTTAAGAAAAGAGGTTCAGCTCTTCAACTATTAATAGAAAGCTTTTATGATATGTCCAGGCTGGAAGCCAAGGAATATAAATTTGATCTAAAACCAGTAAATCTATACAGTATAATGTGCGATTTAATTGCTTCCTTTTATAATGATTTTAAGGGTAAAGGGATAGAGCCAACTCTGGACATATCAGAAAGTGTCCTAATGGTTATTGCTGATGAAGGTGGAGTAAGAAGGATACTTTCAAATCTAATACAGAATATGCTGAGATATGGGGATAAATATGTTCTTATATCCTTGAAGCAGCAGAAGGGCAGAGTTATAACAGTTTTTCAAAATGATGCTCCTACCTTAAGCCAAGAAGACTTACCTCATTTATTTGAAAGGTTCTTTACTGCAGATCGAACCAGGAGTGGGAAAAGCACCGGCCTAGGTCTAGCCATAACCAAGGAATTAGTTGAGCAAATGGGACACAATATTACCCCAGAATTAATAGAGGGTAAACTTAGTATAATGATAGAATGGAAGACATAGTCGTTAGGTCACAGGTAGTTTAGACCAAGCAGATGTGGAAACATGGGTACAATGAGAGAAGCTAATTTTAACATTGCTCTTAAGGATAGGATAATTGTGCACACAAAAAAATTATGGGTATAGTCAGTTTTTATATATTAAAAATTGACTATACCCATATTAAATTAATCATAAATTAATATTAATATACATCATTTCCTATTCCGTACATAATACTCCATTCCCAAATGTCTCCATCGCATAAGTCATCACAATCAAATAAAACAGTATGCTTTTTAGTATTGTTAACAACCAATGTTAACTCTGCTCCTTTTTTTTCTACATTTATGTTCTTGCTGGAAACTGATTCGATTCTGTTTAATGCCATCTCCATACAATAAATCCTCCTCAATAAGTATTATTATAATAGTATTATATCACAATAATATATTAAATGTGCAACAAATATAAGAAATATTATTAAAATAATGTCATAATAAGATAAAAATATTTATATGTGATATACAATATAATATTTTTATGCCTTAATAACCATTTAGTGGCATTAAACCTAAAAGTAAGAGGGGCTAGTTCTCAAATTTTCATTAAAATAAAAAGCTGTGAACTGGCTCCTCCTAATCTCTTAATATGAAGAGAAATATTAACTTTTTTGATTAATATACTTGATTTTATATATTATAGTTCTGTATACTTAAATAAATTAATTTTCTCTTATTCTGAACACCAATCATGGTGCTCAACTTATCATTAAATAATATATTGTCTAGGAATTCCATATAATAAATACACAATTTCGTTTTTTATGGCTAGATGCAAAATAGTCAAGATAATACTGGGGGGATTACTATAAATAAAATTATAAATAAAAACTTTTTTATTGATACTGAAGGTAAGTATACTGAGAAGGGTAAATATTTTGTATTAACAACCTATGGGATAGTTTTGATTTTATTCGGCCTCCTTGCGGATTCGCCCTTAAATATCCTAGGAGGAATTGTTAAAATCATTCTAGACCCAGATTTCCTTATAACAGATTACATAGGTGTTGGAGGAATGGGGGCAACCTTTGTTAATTCAGGTTTGGTAACCCTTATGTCAATTTTTATTCTTCATAGATTGAAAATACACATTACCGGGGCTTCCATATCAACCATATGGCTAATGTCAGGGTTCAGTCTCTTTGGAAAGAACATATTTAATATATGGTTTATAATTATTGGAGTTTATCTCTATTCTGTTTATCAAAAGGATAAGTTTAATAAATACATATATATAGCACTTTTGGGAACAAGTTTAGCACCTATGACTACCCAAATAATGTTTGGAACAGGTCTATTCTATTTTCTAAGCATACCACTGGGCATATTAGCTGGTATTTTTGTTGGGTTTATTCTTCCACCCCTAGCTGCATATCTTATGAGAGTTCATCAGGGCTTTAATCTATATAATACGGGGTTCGCTGCAGGATTAATAGGTACAATATTTGTTTCACTTTTTAAATCATATGGACATGAAGTGGAAAGCCGACTAATATGGACAACAGGAAATAACACAATTTTGTGCCCTCTTTTAATAGTAATATTTATTTCAATGATAATATGGGGAATCTTATTAGATAGAGAAAGTATACTTAGGATTAAAAATATTATGAAATATGGAGGAAGGCTTGTTACTGATTTTGTTATTTTAGAAGGATTTCCAGCAGCACTGATTAATATGGGCATAAATGGTCTGTTTGCAACCTTTTATATAATAATTGTAAAAGGAGACTTGAATGGGCCTACAATTGGTGGTATATTTACTATTGCAGGATTTGGAGCCTTTGGTAAACATTTAAAAAACATGATACCAATTTTTGCAGGTGTGTTTATAGGCAGTGTTACTAAAATATGGAGAATAAATGATCCAGCAATATTGTTAGCTGCCCTGTTTGGAACCACACTTTCTCCTATAGCAGGTGAATTTGGTTGGAAGGTAGGAATTATTGCAGGCTTTATACATTCTTCTGTTGTATTGAATGTATCATATCTTCATGCAGGTTTAAATCTATATAATAACGGATTTGCAGGAGGCATAGTAGCATTAGTATTGGTACCAATAATTGAAGCCTTTAGAAAGGATTGATTTTATGAAAAATAATAAGCTTAGGATTTCGAGAATAGTTGATGAACTAATGAATTATTTTTTTTCATTAGGTGCAACAAATATAAGTGTTAATATTAATGAAGATGAAAAAGGCCATAGGATATTTTTCAAATGCAACTGTGGAGACTGTGCAAAGGAGAAAATTGAAGAGGTATCAAAGCTTTTAAAATGTGGAAAGCATGAAGAAATGGAAGAATACTATTGGGCTTTGACTGGAGAATGTAACTCAGACAGTGAACTATCTCTTGTAGGCATGATGACAGATGAACAGGAAATAAATTTTATTCCAGGTGATGGAGTGGAAATTACATTATACAGAAATAAGTAAGGGGTGTCAGGTTTGTTTTATGACCTGGCACTTTGTATATTTGAATAAAAGAGTTGAGATATGATATTTTTTTTAGGGATAAAAAAGAAGATATACATATCTATACTTCACAGAATTGAAGGTATATACTTGATATATAATATAAAAATTAGGATATTTGTCAAAAAAAACAAGGCCATAAAATTAATTTTGGGAGGGATA
>JARDZI010000166.1 GCA_029240935.1 Clostridiales bacterium | reverse complement strand
ATTTCCACCTGTTATTTTTTTAAACGTATCCTCCTTAAGAGAATCCAGGCTAATATTTATTCTTTTAAGCCCTGCATTAACAAGGTCACAGGTTAGATCATCCAGTAATATTCCATTTGTGGTTATTCCTATATCTTCAATTCCATTTATGCCTCTAATATCACTAATTATTTCAACTATGTCCTTCCTTACAAGGGGTTCTCCTCCTGTTAATCTAATACGCTTTATTCCAAGGGATGCCAGTGCCTCGACTATTATTTTTATTTCTTCCCTAGTAATAATTCTTTTATTGCAAGGTTTATACCCATTTGGCATACAGTATATACACTTTAAATTACAGCTATCTGTAATAGAAATTCTTGCATAATTTATATCTCTATTAAATCTATCTTCCATCAAATCATCCCCTTTTAAGAATATTTCATTTATAAAGCTAATAATTATTCTATATTATATATGTTCTTATGTCTATTATATCATTAATTGACATTAGGTTTAAATTATTTAATTCATTTTGTATAATTTTATTATGAATATGATATAATTTAATAAAATATTAGGGAGGGATAGATTTGAAGGTTGGAATAATAACAGCCAGTGATAAGGGCTCCCAGGGGCTTAGAGTGGATACTTCTGGCCCTTTGATAGGAGAAATGCTTAAAGCTATTGGTTGTGTGGTTGCAGAATATATAGTGGTACCCGATGATAGAAAAAGTATATCTAATGAATTGATTAGATTAAGTGATATGGATCTGGACTTAATTTTTACAACAGGTGGCACTGGCTTTTCCAAAAGAGATGTTACCCCAGAGGCAACCCTTGATGTAATTGAAAGGCAGATTCCTGGAATACCAGAAGCCATGCGCTACCGTTCAATGCAGGTAACACCAAAGGGGATGCTCTCCCGTGGAGTAGCTGGAATCAGAAAAAACAGTATTATTATAAATCTTCCAGGCAGTTCAAAGGCTGTTAAAGAAAATCTTGAGGTTGTGCTCCCTGTATTAGCACATGCTGTTGGCACCTTAAGAGGTACTGATACGGAATGTGGGAATAGTCAATTATAAAAAACCGCCCTATAAAAATTTATAGGGTAGTTTTTTTTATTGAATTTGTATTACATAAGTTTTGCTACTAAGTCCTAATCTTTTGCTTAATTCCTCAGACATAGATATTTTTATTTTATCACCTGAAGATAATTGTGGAAATTTATATAATACACTTGTAGTATATGCTTCATCCTTATTGGTTATCTCCGGTTCAATCCTTGATTCTATGCTTATTTGCTTAAAGTAAGTATCAAGCTGTCCTTCCATCCTTAGATCATCTGGAAGTATACTATTTTCTTCCCTATTCTCTGTAATAATTATTTGGATTGAATCCCCATCGATTTTAATATTTTGTCCCTTAAATTCCTCTCCGTTAAGCAATAATTTATAATGCCACTCTAGCTTAGATAGCTCAGTTAATTGTTCTTCAGTCAGGAGGTTTACTGTCCTTAAGGTCAACTTTTTATAATAATCCAATTCATTTTTACTTGGATTATTCTCCAGTTCCAGAGAGATATTTTTTTGAAATTTTAAAGCTTTTAACTCCCCATTTAAAGAAATTACTGTATAAAAATGATAGCCAATTCCTCCTAAGAAAATTATGATTATTAGAAATGCTTTAATTTTTTTCATCAAATCCCTCCTAGTTTTAAAAAGTTATTAACCGTCCCGTATTTTATTTGTATTTGTACCCAAGAAACTGTAGGGGCGAACAGTGTTCGCCCGCCATTGCCCACTTTGATTTAGAGTATAACTTTAACCCCAGGGTACCCACGGGCGAACACTGTTCGCCCCTACTGGTGCAAAGTGGGGGTTGGGGAGTATCCATATGGATACTTGTCCCCCCTTATTATACCATATAAAAGCTTCGGGCAAATGCCCGAAGCTTTTATTTGTTTATCATAGTTTTTACCTTCATAAGTCTTGTGAGGTTTCCTCTTTCGTTTTCGTCAAGCTTCATGGTGATGTACTTTATTGTTTCTTCTAGTTGAGGAATCATTACATATTCTAGGGCATTAACCCTTCTTCTAGTTTTCTCTATTTCATCCGCCATTAACTGGCATGCCTTTTCAACCTCGGCAAGCTCTAAAAGATTTGGTAATATATCATTTAGCTTTTTTATTGCTCCGTCTAGTTCTCCAGAGGTTTGAGCGAAACCATATGGATAGATGCTTGCACCCTCCTTTGATTCCCTTACAAACTTCATTACAGGAACATTTACGCTCATGATATTTTTTCTAGTTATATCAAGCTCAATTTTCTCAGTAGGCATTATAAGTGCCTCTTCAAACATTTCAGTTGACATAACTGCCTTTGCCATGGTGAATTCCTTTAAGGATGAAGTGAGCTTATCCTCAACGCTAAGCCTTAACTCATTGTTCTTTCTTACAAGATCAATGAATCGTTTCATTAATTCGTCCTGCTTATCCTTCAAAAGCTTATGCCCTCTTGATGCAGTTTTTAATCTCTTTTTAAGACGGGACAGCTCCATTCTGGTTGGGTTTACGTTGAGTCTCATATCTATTCATCCCCTCTATCAGGAAGATATTTATCAACAAACTCATCTCTAATTCTCTTGAGTTCTCCCTTTGGAAGTATTGATAGAAGCTCCCATCCTAGATTTAATGTCTCCTCAATTGTTCTGTTTGTATATTCTCCCTGGGAAACATAACGTTTCTCAAATTGCTCTGCAAATTTGGCATATAGCTTATCTACATCAGATAATGCTGATTCTCCAAGTATTACAGCAAGTTCCTTTGCTTGCTTTCCCTGGGCATATGCTGAGAAGAGCTGATTCATTGTGTCAGCATGATCTTCCCTGGTTTTATCCCTACCAATTCCCTTGTCCTTAAGTCTTGACAATGATGGCAATACGTCTACAGGAGGCATTATTGCCCTTCTGTGAAGCTCACGACTTAATATTATCTGTCCCTCAGTTATATAACCTGTAAGGTCTGGTATTGGATGGGTTTTGTCATCCTCAGGCATTGTAAGTATAGGAATCTGTGTAATTGAACCCTTTTTACCCCTTATTCTTCCTGCTCTTTCATATAGTGTTGCAAGGTCAGTATACAGGTAGCCTGGGTAGCCACGTCTTCCTGGTACTTCCTTTCTTGCAGCTGAAACCTCTCTTAGAGCTTCTGCATAGTTTGTCATATCAGTCATAATAACCAGAACTTGCATGTCTTTTTCATATGCAAGGTACTCAGCGCAGGTTAATGCCATTCTTGGTGTTGCAATTCTCTCAACAACAGGGTCATTTGCCAGATTTATAAATAAAACTGCTCTGTCTATTGCTCCTGTTTTCTTAAAGTCCTCTATAAAGAAATCTGCTTCTTCAAAGGTTATACCCATTGCAGCAAATACAACTGCAAATTTTTCTTCTCCGCCTAAAACCTTTGCCTGTCTTGCAATTTGTGCTGCAAGTCTTGAGTGGGGTAGTCCTGAAGCTGAGAATATTGGAAGCTTCTGTCCTCTAACAAGTGTGTTTAGTCCATCTATAGCTGAAATACCTGTTTGTATAAACTCTGATGGATAATCCCTTGAAACTGGGTTAATTGGTTCTCCTGCTATATCAACTCTTTTTTCAGGTATTATTTTAGGTCCACCATCCTTTGGTTTTCCTATTCCATCAAATACTCTTCCAAGCATGTCTGTTGAGAGACCAATATCCAATGCCTTTCCCAAAAATCTAACCTTACTATCCTTAAGGTTTATTCCAGCTGAACTTTCAAATAACTGAACAAGTGCCTTATCCTCTGTTATTTCAAGTACTCTTCCACGTCTTATTTCTCCTGTTTGTGTTTCTATTTCAACCTGTTCATCAAAGGTCGCACCCTCTACTTTTTCTACAAGCATTAAAGGACCTGCTACCTCAATAATAGTTCTGTATTCCTTAAGCATCTATTTCGCCTCCCCCACTAAAGATTCTATTTCCTGTTTGAGAGCTTCAGATATTTCATCTATTTTTTTAATTTCTGTTTCTGCTATGTACTTTGCCCTTGCTATTCTCTCTCTTACAGGCAGGGAAAGGATTTTATTTAAATATACCCCTTCATCTAATGCTTTGTGACCTAATTCGTTAAAGTCAAGTATGAGTCCTAACATCTTGTGCTGCTTAGGTATTGATGTATATGTATCTACTTCATGGAACGCATTCTGATGGAGATAATCTTCTCTTAGAGACCTAGCTGATTCAAGAGTTAATCTATCATTTTCTGACAGTGAGTCTATACCAACAAGCCTTACAATTTCTTCAAGCTCTGACTCCTCTTCAAGAACTCTCATAGCCTCTCTCTCCATTTCAGACCATCCCTTTTCTCCTGTTTTTTCAATTGCAGGAGCTACCTTATCAAGATATAAGGAATAACTCTCTAACCAATTTATTGCAGGGAAATGTCTCCTGTATGCAAGATTAGCATCAAGACCCCAGAATACCTTTACAACCTTAAGAGTTGCTTGTGTTACAGGCTCTGACAAGTCTCCACCTGGAGGAGATACTGCTCCAATTACCGTTAGAGCACCTATTCTATTTTCACTACCTAAACATACAAATTTTCCAGCTCTCTCATAAAACTCTGCAAGACGTGATGATAAATATGCTGGATAACCTTCCTCACCTGGCATTTCCTCAAGACGACCTGACATTTCTCTAAGTGCCTCTGCCCATCTTGATGTGGAATCAGCCATAACAGCTACTGAATATCCCATATCTCTAAAATATTCTGCTATTGTAATACCCGTATAAATTGATGCTTCACGGGCAGCAACTGGCATGTTGGAGGTGTTTGCAATAAGAACTGTTCTTTTCATAAGCGGTTCCCCGGTTTTTGGATCCTTTAATTCTGGGAACTCCATTAAAACATCAGTCATTTCATTTCCACGCTCTCCACAGCCTATGTATACTATTATTTCAGCATCTGCCCACTTTGCAAGCTGGTGCTGAACAACTGTTTTTCCGCTTCCAAAGGGTCCTGGAACACAAGCAGTTCCTCCCTTTGCAACAGGGAAAAAGGTATCAATTACTCTTTGTCCTGTTATCATTGGCTCCTCTGGTGATAATTTGTTTGTATAGGGTCTGCCTTTTCTAACAGGCCATTTTTGAAGCATAGAAATATCCTTGATTTCACCTTTGTTATTCTTTATACTAGCAATAACCTCTAGTATTGTAAAATCCCCTGATTTAATATCAACAATTTCGCCTTCGATTCCAATAGGAACCATTACTCTATGCTCAACTATTGAAGTTTCTTTTACTAAACCTATAATGTCCCCTGCTGCAACATGGTCTCCAGATTTTTTTACAGGAGTAAATCCCCATTTCTTTTCTCTATCAAGAACTGGAACATCAATACCCCTAGTAATGTAATTACCTGCCTGCTTTGCTATTGTCTCAAGTGGTCTTTGAATACCATCAAACATAGCTTCAATAAGCCCTGGAGCAAGTTCAACACTTAATGGTTCCCCAGTTGTTACAACAGGACCTCCAGGACCTAGACCTGAGGTTTCCTCATATACCTGGATTGAAGCCTTATCTCCCCTCATTTCAATAACTTCACCAATGAGTTTTTTATCTCCAACCCTTACAACGTCAAACATCTTTGCCTGGTCCATTCCCTCTGCAATAACCAGAGGTCCTGAAACCTTTATAATTCTTCCGATGCTCAAGCTATCAACCTTCCTTCTTTGATAATATATCAACTCCGACAGCTTTCTCAACATTGCTTCGAATCTTTGCAAGACCTATTCCTAGGCTTCCCTGGCTGCCAGGTATTAAAATAATTGCAGGCAGCATTTCATTTTTATATCTTGCAATAGTCTCTTCAATGTCCCTAGCTATAGTCTCTGTAACGAAAATCAAGCCATAACCTTCTCTTGCCATGCTATCAATGGCCTTCATGGCTTCTTCACTATTTTCAGCAGCCTTAACTGTCATACCAAGAGATAAGAAACCTAACACTGCATCTCTTTCTCCTACTACTCCTATTTTATACATACACATCACGCATCCTTTCTCTTATCTTTTCTGGATGCACATTACTCTTCTTTCCTGTTAGTATAATTCTTAAGGCTTTAATTTCATTTTCACGAGCGTAAATATATGCAATAATGGGTTCAGTACCAAGGTTTATAAACTTCGATTTTTTAATATGTTCAATAATGTAATTATCCCCATACCTGTCTACACTTCCTAAATCACCATTTCTTATGTACTCTGCTATACCCTGATCTGACCATTTGTTAAAATCTGTATAGGATAATTTGTCTGCAAATCTTTCTAAAGACTCATTTATATAGCTTGCAAACTGATTATATTCAAGTTTGCCGCCATCAATAAATACCTTATCTAAAAACTCAATACTTCTTTCCTGAGCCCTTATTCTGATAAAGGATTTTATATTAGTTATGTCTATGTTGAATTTTACATATTCCAATAGATAATCGTCTTTAGAATCCTTGGCTATTTCCATTGCATATTCAAAGATACCCTTATCGACAATCAGGTCAATATCCTGGGGGTCACCTGACACTTTAAAGGTTGATACTGCCTTCTGTAGTGTTTTAACAAGGGTTTGTGGTATATTATCATAGTCCTCCTCCAAAATCATATGCTTTAAGCTATCAGTTGGAATCGTTCCTACATTAACTAAAATACTTGAAGTATCTAGTCCAGATAATTTACCCTTTAAAATACTCTTTATGTTGTGCCCATCATATCTTACAGCAAGAACATCTACAACTTCATGAATAGGTATAATTTTATACATATTCTTATAAACATCCTCAAGAGCAATTTTCAGTCCACTCTCATAGGAAGCCGAAGCTACATATTCTCCATATGGGGTATCCTGAATCATTTTAATAGAATCTGAAAAATCCTTTGCATCTATTAAAGAATCAAGCTTCGCCCTGTTTATCAGCCTGTTTTCCATAGCTTTAATTCGAGCAATACTATGGGCCAATATTGAATAATCCATTCATACACCTCCTCATGAGGTTACTTGCCTTCGAATAGAAGGTTTGCTATATCACCCTCAAGGCTGTCCCTTAATAATCTTATTTGAGATTCAATAGAACAATTTATTTCAAGACCACCATGCACTAATATGAAACCTGAGCCTATTGCTCTAGTTTCATTGCTTATTTTAACCAAACCTTTTTTACCCATTCCATTTAATTTATCATTTACAATTGTTATAAATGATGGTTGTATTCTAGATTTATCCTTTTCTGAGAAAACAATTTCCTCATCTCCAGTTTCAACACTGCTTAGAAGTATCTTCTCAATAAAATCAAAATAGTTCTTATCATCCATCTTGCTTATACTATCAACTACATTTTGAAAAACCTTGTCTATTGCTTCCTGCTTTGCAAGCAGTACATCATTTCTTGCATCAAGTTGAGACCTTGACATAAGTCTTTCAAATCTTTCCTTACCATCCTTTTCAGCCTTTAGCTTCATGTTATTCATTATCTCATCAGCCCTATTTTTCGCCTTGCTTATAACATCCTCAGCCTTAGCTCGAGCCTCACTTTCAACCT
>JARDZI010000165.1 GCA_029240935.1 Clostridiales bacterium | reverse complement strand
AGTGCTTTCCAGGGGTTATAAAAATGAACGTATTTATTCCACAACTTCCAATCAGACAATGACCGGGGCAATTGATGTCAGAGCAGACATACAGATTACCCCACTGGATGCAGAGGGGGACCCCATTTCAGGAGGAGTTGAATTACAAAATGTTGGTGGGTCACAACCCCACAATAATATGATGCCCTATGCTCCCATAACATTTGGTATAACATTAAGTGGAGTATTTCCTTCCTGGAATTAGGTGCAATAGTTTTAGATTCTACAGTAGAACTAAATATTTAAAGTTGAAGGAACCAGTTCTGAGTTATTTTGCTTAAGGTAAATCAGAGCTGGCTCTTTTTATATGAATTTCTCTAAAAAAGCTTCTAAATATATTGACTTCTATATTGGAAAAGGTTAGAATGACATTAGAACATATGAGCATACATTCATACGTTCCTACATAATTAGCACAAACTCATAAATATTAACAATATGACTGGGGGAAATCATATGGGAGACAATACAAGGGTTCTTGTTCTGGAAGGCTTGGACTGTGCCAACTGTGCAGCTAAAATTGAGAAGGGAGTAAATGAAATTGAGGGGGTAAACTCTGCAACACTTAATTTTATAACTAAGTCACTAACAATCAAAGCTAATGATGTTGGTAAAATAGAACAAATAGTTAAAAAAGCAGGAGATATTGTATACAAATACGAACCTGATGTTAAGGTTGTAGAAGAAGTAAAGAATAATAAGAATGATAAAACTAAGTCCAAATTAATAGATGATGATATGAAAAAAGACATAATTAAAATTGTATCAGGAGCTGTTATATTCATACTAGCACAAATATTGAAGCTTCCATTTTGGGGAGAGCTTTCATTGTTTTTATTAAGCTATCTACTGGTAGGCTCGGAAGTATTAGTAAGAGCTATTAAAAATATATTCAAGGGACAGGTATTCGATGAAAACTTCCTAATGACCATTGCTACAATTGGTGCATTCGTAGTAGGGGAGTTTCCAGAGGGAGTAGCAGTAATGTTGTTTTATCAAGTAGGAGAGCTCTTTCAGGATATAGCTGTTAATCGTTCAAGAAGATCCATAACAGATTTAATGGACATAAGAGCAGATTATGCAAACCTTAAGGTAGGAGAGAATATTCAAAGAGTATCCCCTGAAGAGGTTAAAATTGGAGATGAAATCCTAATAAAACCTGGCGAAAAGGTGCCTCTGGATGGTATAGTAATTGAAGGTAATTCCGCAATGGATACCTCAGCATTAACTGGAGAATCAGTGCCGAGAAATGTCAGCATGGGAGAAGATATTTTATCCGGCTTCATAAATAAAAACGGTGTTTTAACTGTAAAGGTAACAAAGTTATTCGGGGAGTCTACCGTTGCAAAGATTCTTGAACTTGTTCAAAATGCATCCACAAGGAAGGCTCCTACAGAAAAGTTCATCACTAAATTTGCAAGATATTATACCCCAGCGGTTGTATTTTTAGCTCTTGGTATTGCAGTTATACCTCCTATTATAATTCCTGGAAGTCAGTTTTCAGAATGGCTATACAGGGGATTAATATTTCTTGTAATATCTTGTCCCTGTGCACTGGTTATATCAATACCCCTTGGATTTTTTGGAGGAATTGGTGGAGCATCCAAGAATGGTATATTAATCAAGGGCAGCAACTACCTTGAAGCACTAAACAATGTAGAA
Organism: Clostridiales bacterium; assembly: GCA_029240935.1. Lineage (GTDB taxonomy): Bacteria > Bacillota > Clostridia > Clostridiales > Caloramatoraceae > JARDZI01. Next base: position 5,896 of record JARDZI010000165.1, on the reverse strand, counting down.
ATTGTTGTGTTTGATAAGACAGGAACACTTACAAAAGGAGTCTTTAAAGTTACAGAAATAATATCACAGAATGGATTTAGCAAAGAGGAAATATTGGAATATGCAGCATATGCAGAAAGCTATTCCTCCCATCCAATTGCATTATCCATTATAAAAGCATTTGGCAAGGAAATAAATAAGAATGAAATAAAGGCATATGATGAAATAGCAGGACATGGGGTAAAAGTAAAAGTTAATGATAAAGTAATTATGGCAGGAAATACTAAGCTTTTAAGCAGTGAAAATATTGAATACAGCCAGGTAGATTCCATTGGAACAGTGGTTCATATTGCTATTGCTTCTAAATATGCTGGATATATTGTAATATCCGATGAAGTAAAAGAAGATTCTAAGGCTGCTATTAGTAATCTTAAAAGTCTTGGAATTAAGAAAACTGTTATGCTAACAGGTGACAATAAAATGGTTGCAAGCAAAATTGCTGAAAGCTTAAAGCTTGATGAGGTTTACTCAGGTCTTCTGCCACATGAAAAGGTTGAAAAGCTTGAAATGCTGGATGGACAAAAGTCCCCTAAGGGTAAGCTTATATTTGTTGGAGATGGAGTAAACGATGCTCCAGTACTTGCAAGGGCAGACATAGGTATTGCAATGGGAGGCTTAGGCTCAGATGCAGCTATTGAAGCGGCAGATGTTGTATTAATGACAGATGAACCATCAAAGCTAATAAGTGCCATAAAAATTGCCAAGAGAACCAGAAAAATTGTTATGCAGAATATTATATTTGCATTTGGTGTTAAGCTCATGTTCCTCATTCTAGGGGCAGGGGGAATGACTACTATGTGGGATGCAGTATTTGCAGATGTAGGAGTTGCCCTAATAGCAATACTTAATGCTATGAGAGTTATGAGGGTGAAGAATATATAATAAGATTATTGACATTCACTCATGAAAGAATTGTAGCGTCAGCTGCCCACATCTGACTATGGCATTGCGGTTTATGGCAATACCAAATGTGAATGTGAAATGTCTGGTACCCATGGTCCTGTTCCTTGTAGGGGCGAACAGTGTTCGCCCGTTTTACGCACCCTGATACAGGTATAGCTTAAATTCAAGGTGCCCTCGGGCGAACACTGTTCACCCCTACATTTAGGGCTGTCACCCAATAAGCCTAATAATTGGTTGTTGACATTTTCGCAGAAAAAGATATAATAGATAGTGCGACACAAGTCGTATAATGTTATGGAGAGATGGCTGAGCGGCTTAAGGCGCACGATTGGAAATCGTGTGAAGGCTAATACCCTTCCAAGGGTTCAAATCCCTTTCTCTCCGCCATAAATTAATATTTGACCGTGCTAGATGGGGAGGTAGCGGTGCCCTGTTGCCTGCAATCCGCTATAGCAGGATTGAATTCCTTGCCTAGGTTCCTTCATGTAGGGTCCGCCCTTGGTAAGTGGCGTTGATAATTGGGTCCCACGCAACGGAAATTCATGAACCCCGTCAGATCCGGAAGGAAGCAGCGGTAAGTGAACCCTTTCGTGTGCCGCGGGTAAGCCTGGTTGGAGCTAACTGCCCTGGTAACGCCTGGATGATTGCATCGAAGTAAGGTGCACGGTCATTAAACTTGATAATTTGGTCTGCATAGCAGACCTTTTTTTTATATTATCAAATAATAAAAAGAACAAAGTTTACATTTTCAATGTAGTTGAGAAAAAAATAGTGTATTATTATAATAGAAGATAAGTGATGAAAATAAGTATTTATAAGAAGGCGAGGTGGAAGCATGTCTTATATGGCTTTGTATAGAGAATGGAGACCTAAGGTTTTTGAGGATGTTATAGGTCAGGAGCATATTGTCAGGACAATTAAAAATCAGATACTTCAGAATAGAATTCCCCATGCCTATCTTTTTTGTGGTACAAGGGGAACAGGAAAAACAACAACTGCCAAAATTCTTTCAAAGGCTGTAAACTGTCTTAACCCAATAGATGGAGATCCCTGCAATGAATGTGAGATATGCAGGGAAATAAATGATGGAACCCTTTTGGATGTTATTGAAATAGATGCTGCCTCCAACAACAGGGTAGAAAATATCAGAGAATTAATAGAGGATGTTAAATATCCTCCACATAAATCAAAGTATAAGGTTTATATAATAGATGAGGTTCACATGCTATCAACCTCAGCATTTAATGCACTGTTAAAAACCCTTGAGGAACCACCTGGATTTGTAATATTTATTCTTGCTACCACGGACCCTCAAAAGGTACCTCCAACCATTCTATCCAGATGTCAGCGCTTTGACTTTAAAAGAATAGCTGCTGTAGATATAAGGAAAAGACTTAGAAAAATTGTGGATGATAATGGAGCATTTGTTGAGGACAAAACACTTGATACCATATCAAGAGTATCAGATGGAGCCATGAGGGATGCCATTTCCATTCTAGATCAAGCAATATCCACGACGAATGGAAGGATAGAGCATAATGATGTAATATCCATGCTTGGATTAACCTCCAATGAGAATACATTTGGACTTGTAGACAAAATGATAGATAAAGACATAGAGGGCTCAATCAAAATACTTAATGATATAATTCAAAATGGTAAGGATATTCTGCAGTTCGCAAAGGACCTGACAAAACATTTTAGAAATTTGCTAATGGTCAAGGTAAGCAAAAGCCCCGAGGAAATTATAGATGCCAGCGATGAGACAATTAATCTTATTAAGGACCAGGCACAAAAAGTTAGAAGCGAAGAGATAATGAGAGCAATAAACATTATAGTAGAGGCTGAAAATGAGGCAAAGCTTACCTCCCAGCCAAGAATATTATTGGAAATGGCAATTATAAAATTCTGCAAAAGGGAATATGATGCTTCACCAGAAATGCTATTAAGTAGAATAAACCTTCTTGAGGAGAGACTTAACTCTGGTGCCATTACAGTTACCCAAACAGAGGCAAAGGGAAGCTATGAAACAACTGAGGCTAAGTCAAAAGCTAAGAAAGCAGTTTCTAATGAAGAAAAGGGAAATGCTTCAGATACTCAAGTTGAAACAAAGATACCAAGGGAACCTGGAATAGTTACCCTCAATGAGGTAAAGGCTAGCTGGCATGAGGTTTTGACATTAATAAAATCAAGCAAAAAGGTAACCGTTGCATCATGGCTTTCACTTGGTGAAGTGGTTGATGTTTCAGGTGATAATATAATAATTAACTTTGATTCCCAGCATGTTTTTAGTAAAAATAATCTTGAAAGTCCTCCAGAGCATAAAAAGATGGTTGAGGAGTGTTTTTCAAGAATATTGAATAAGAATGTAAGGGTAACCTTTAAGGTACATGAGGAAGCAAATGATATAGATAGGAGCATTCAAATGGTAAAGGAGCTTGTGGGAGACAATATAGTCAAAGTAATTGAATAGTAAGCTATTCGATGTTACAATATAATGGTAAGTCGCATATAATAAATTGATAAGGTGTAAGGAGGATATAGTATGAAAGGAATGCCCCCAATGGGAGGAAACATGAATAATCTTTTGAAGCAGGCACAAAAACTCCAAAAGCAAATGGAGGATATGAAAGAGGAAATTGAAAAGAGAACTGTTGAAGCATCTTCTGGTGGTGGTGCTGTTACTGCAATTGTAACTGGCAAAAAGGAGATCGTTGATATAAAAATAAAGAAGGAAGTTGTTGACCCAGATGATGTTGAAATGCTTCAAGACCTTATCATTGCTGCACTTAACGAAGCTTTAACTAAAGCTAATGATATGATGGAGCAGGAGATGGCAAAGGTTACTGGAGGACTAAATGTACCAGGACTCTTCTAAGGAGTGAGATATTTTGAGCTTTTATCCTGTATCAATATCCAAGCTAATAGATGAATTTTCAAGGCTTCCTGGAGTAGGCTCCAAGACAGCCCAAAGGCTTGCCTTTCATGTACTTAACATGGATATGAAACAAGCTGAGAGCCTGTCAGAAGCAATTATAGAAGCTAAAAGAAAAGTTAAATACTGCACAGTATGTGGAAATTATACGGACTCTGACCTTTGCTCAATATGCAGTAATGATGCAAGAACCAAGGATGTAATTTGTGTTGTTCAAGATCCAAGGGACGTAATGGCAATGGAGAGAACCAGAGAGTTTAAGGGCTTGTATCATGTGCTTCATGGAGCCATATCTCCACTTAATGGAATAGGCCCTGATGATATAAGGTTAAAGGAACTACTCTCAAGAATTAGTCCAGAGACTAATGAGGTTATAGTTGCAACAAACCCAAATGTTGAGGGTGAGGCTACTGCAATGTATATATCAAGGCTTCTAAAACCGCTAGGAGTAAAGACCACAAGGCTTGCCCACGGTATCCCAGTTGGGGGAGACCTTGAATATGCAGATGAGGTAACCTTAAGCAAGGCACTTGAAGGTAGACGAGAGATTTAGGCCTTGGATAAAGATTTGTCTCCAACAAATAAACTCTTTCAATAAAAAATAAAGTTCTTCAAAAAACAGGTGAAAATTCCGAACCCAAACAGGAATTCAGCCTGTTTTTTTAAGCCCTAAACAGGGGTAAGGAATTAGGATAAAGGGAAGAAGAGAGCAGAAACAAGGCTTAAGTAAGAAGGAGCAAGTGTTTATATTGAGAATTGGAAGGCTTTATTGTATAATATGTTTTATTAAGCATAAAAAGGAAAAGCTATATTATAAAATAGTTGAATCTAGGTGAAGAAAATATGTTTTCAAAGTTTATTAAGCTGATTAGAAGTTCTTTGATTCTATCAGTATCAGGTAAGTATAAAAGAGAATTTGAAATAGGTATCAATAGAATAAACATTGTCAGGGGAAAAATTACAGCGGTAACGTTCATTATTTCAGAAATATTAATTCTTATAGTTTCTTTGTTAGCAAAAAAGGAAGCATTCTTTACGCCACCTACTTTATACTATGGGACTATGTATATCCTTATAATTATAATCATGGTAATACATCTGTTGGTGTTTATCAAGTTAGGTAAGAACATACCTAAGTATAGGACAAGCATCCTGGTTGCAGGGATATCTTTTGCAAGCTTTATATTGCTCTGGTGTGCATGGATATCTTTGTTAGACCAATTATCATCCGGAGGCCAGATTATTGTATATACTGTTGCAATCATATCAGTAGCAGTTGCTCCATTCTATAAACCAATAGCTTTATTATTTATCTATTTGATTATTCATACATTATTTCTTACTCTCATGGTTTATTTTCAAAAATCCAGTGGAATAATATTTGGAGATTGTGTTAATAGCACTTCATTTTTAATAATTTCATGGGTTATATCACTGATGAGGTATAAAAATCAAGTAGAGGTTTTTAGCAATAAAAAGATTATGCAGGAAAAGAGCGATGAATTAAAGAAAGTTAACAAGGAATTAGGGGAGGCAAACCAGAAGCTGGAGAAACTCTCCCAAGCTGATGGTTTAACAGGTATCTTCAACCGTTCAGTATTTGATAAAACTATAAAAATAGAATGGGATAGGTGCAAACGCCATTTTACTTCTCTATCATTAATAATGATAGATATTGATTTTTTTAAATCGTTTAATGATAAATACGGGCATCAAGCGGGGGATGATTGTATCATGCAGGTAGCGAGAGCGTTATCGGAATGTGCGAGGCGTTCATCTGACATTGTGGCAAGGTATGGAGGAGAGGAGTTTGCTATTATACTTCCTCATATGGAGTGAGATAATGCATTCGAACTTGCAGAAAGAATGAGAAGTAGAGTGGAAGAGTAGAATATTCTACACGAAAATTCTTCTATTTCCGAGCATGTAACCATTAGTTTAGGAGTCTATACCGTCATTCTCTCTGATAAATTATCTATTGAAGCATTTATTAGAACTGCTGATAAAGCTTTATATGAA
>JARDZI010000164.1 GCA_029240935.1 Clostridiales bacterium | reverse complement strand
ATATAGGTAATTTCATATCCTACAATTATAATTATCCCTTGTAAAACAACTGAAATCTTTAGTGTCGAGACTGTGAAAATAACCTCAATAAACTGGGAATGAAAGTCCAGCTTATTGTAACTATTTGAAATACAGTTTTGTTTTGCAATATCATACAATCGTTCATTAATTTAAAAAATATGTAGTAAAGTTTGATATCTACAGCACTCTAATTCAGCATTTCCAACTGCATAAATCATATTGTTACCATGCTATGTTCCTCCTATAAAACAAAGCCAGTATCCATTCTGCATACTGACTTTGATAATTGATTTTTTCGCATTTATTTACCTATTTATTATACGGTTCACCGTAATGGATATAACGTAGACTTATATATCTAACTTATTCATTTATTAAACCAAGCATTACATATTTGTTTCCTATATTAATTATTTCATAGTTTTATCCTCTAAAATAATGGTAGTCATATGAATTATGAGTTTTGTGGACATAATAAGCCATAACTCAAATGGCTGCTATTATTGTTGTAATCTTAACTTTACCATGAAAATTATATTACTTTTTTATATATTGTTACTTTTACATGGGGTTTACTATACCAATATCAGTTGCTTAACAAATCCAATATCTCTTTATTTATCATTTCTGGATGTGCCCAATGAATGGCATGTCCTGCTCCTTTTACAATAATCTGCTTGCTATCTGCAGCCCATTGTTTTAAATTTAATTGATTTGTTCGAGCTTCTTTATAACTGTTTATTTCTTCAGATGTAATTATTCTGAGAGGTATATCTTCTATATGGCCATTTGATGCTACTTTATTTGCATTTATCTCTTTATTTTTACCCTCATCAACTTGGTTTTTATTATTAAAGGTTTTTAAAAACATTGCAGCATCAAGCTTTTTAAAATTTTCTGGAGCAAATTGAAAGTTATTTCTTGCAGTAACTAATACAGTTGAAGAATAAAAACTTGGTATTACATTTATTAATAATCTAGCTATGCCACTTTTATTAAATAAGTAAATTAAATTATTAAATACTGATGTACGCAGCTTAACAAGTACTGATGCTTTTTCCACATTTGAATACATATCAGGATTTGACCCATCTATCAAAACAACACCCTTAACTTCATCCTTATATAACTGAGCAAATCTTATCATTTCAAGTGACCCAATAGAGTGTCCAACAAGTATATATGGAGACTTTTCACCTGATTCTTTAAGTAATTCATGCATCTCCTTTGCTATAACATCAATATCTCTAGGAGTATTAGCCTCCTCACTCCACCCATATCCTGGTCTATCATACACAGCTATTCTCGTATGCTTTGATATCTCACTGTATAGTGGATAAAAATCAACATATGGACTTGGTGTTTTCCACCCTGCTGCAAATACTACTGTTGCATTGCCTTTTCCTTCTGCAAAAATATGCATATTATGTCCATCCACATTTATAATTTTTCCCGGTGGCTGAAATCGATTATTGTCCAGATGTTCTCCGATTTGTTCATATACAATTCCAAGTATTAATATTACTAATATGCCTATTAATATCTTACTCTTTCGTTTTAGAATTTTCCTTTTGACTGCTCCGTTGTCCTTTATCTGAGATTTCATATTTTTCCTCCTTTAAACCATACTAAACTCTTTATAGATATCCCTACCAAAATGACCCTACATATTTTTATTTCATAATAAGCTCATTTTAATGTTACTAATTGCAATGAGTTAAGCTGCTGAACATATCTGATGGCACAATCAAATTTCTCCTCCAAACTGATAAAAACAACCCTACAACAAAAATATTATTAAAATAGTTTGTTCCACCAAAGGAAACAAATGATAGGTTGCAATCTAAATTATTAACATAGCCCAATGTTGTTAAAATACTTAAAATAAAATTAATTATTAAGTAAACAATTATCCCCACTGACAAGTAAAATCCATAGGTATTATTTAGGTTTAATGTTCTAAATATCATGATACTAAAAAGTGCTATAAGAAATGATATTATAAGGCATCCAATAATCCATCCAAAATTAGCAGTAATTATTGTTAAAAAATAGTCCGCCCAATGTTTTGGTAAATGCCTCCATCCATTCGCATTTAAAAATACAGACTTTCCAATCCTTTGAGAACCTTCTAAGTACTTGCTTACTGTATTAGCTGAATATTCATTATTATGTAGATTATAATTAATTAACATCATATATGGAATAAATGCAATTAATGATATAGCACTAATTCCGCATGTAGCACATATGTAACTCCATCTTTTCTCATAATTGAAATGTCCTTTTATTGCAGCAACTGTAAGAATGATTGCATATACTATTAGCATAATAAGACTGAGAGTAAATGCCCTATTTAAAAACAATGAAACAAGGGATAATGCACATAATGAACATATTTTTAAAAAAGCATTTATTCCTTTTCCCCTGCATTTACTTAACTCAGCAATAACATACACCATAAACATTAAGTTGCAAATAGACGCTGTTGTAAAGGTGAGCTCTCCAATTTTTAAACATAACATACCATTCTCATTGGTACCAATTAATACAGTCGTAATGGTTAAAATAATACCAGACAAAAATATCTCTCTACCATATTTATAAAGTTTCATATAATCAAACAAGTATATTCCAACCATAAAACCTATACCAAGTATTGTATATACAATTTGTCTTTTGCCAAATATACTGCTACTACCAACCGGTAAATCTCCTATAAAAAGCATTGTGCCAACACCAAATATACTCAGTAAAATAACTAAGCTTATTACACCCCATTCAGTTTGAGGTCTATGTACCATATTGAGTGCTTCTCCTATTTCAATAGGATCCCCCATACACTCAGTAGCTTTTATAATTGCAGTTCTTTCATCTAACCCTTGAGCGATAAACTGTTCTATATTATCATCAATATGCGCCTCTAATTCTTGCTCTATTCCCTTGCGAGCAGCTTTAAAGCCTATCTGTTCACATACTTTTTGAATAAATCTATCGCTATCATAGTGCATAACTACTTCCCCCGATGACTTTATTTACTGTTTTGCTGAATATTAACCACTCCTCTTTTTTGTCAGTTAGCTGTTTTCTCCCGCTCTTTGTTATTTGATAATATTTTCGTTTTCTCCCTGATTCTCCATCTGACATATAAGAAAAAACCAATCCGTTTTTTTCAAGAGAATGGAGTATAGGATATAGTGTACCCTCCTTAAGGGTAAACGTGTTCTCTGAGCGCTTTTCTAACTCCTTTACCATTTGATATCCATACATATCCTGAGTACCAAGCATATGTAAAACCATAAGCGTTGTACTCCCTGCTATAAGACTTTTATCAAAATTCAAAGTGTGCACCTCCTAAACTATTAATACCTCGGATATCTATGTATCAAATTATACATAGATATCCGAGGTATGTCAACAAAATTTATACTTAGTTAAAAAATTCTCTATATAATTGTTTAATATCTAAGTGCATTTTATCACCACTATTCTTTTCTTGAACACACCAATTCAACAATTATTTTAGTATATATAAATAACATTTCTATACTATTCGTTATACACAAAAAGCTACCACTCAAATGTTATCCCATCATTAGATATTATAAAATCACACAAAGCACTTGAAATATTACGGATCTTTTCAAAATCGAGAATCTCTGGAGTATCTAAATGCTTATGTATTAATCTTCTTACATTTTCTTCAATTAAAAGATATTAGGTATTCCAATAGATTCAAAGACCAAATGATCACTCCCTCCAATTATTTCTGTGTCAGCAAATTCAATGTTACTTTTTTTAAGTATTGACTTTACAGCGCCATATAAATTATCAGATACTTTGCCTCTATTTTTTAAAATATAGGTGACAGGCTCATGACTTATGAGTTATCACCTATTTTCCTGTTCTTTAACAATTTAGTTACCGCAGATTGAGAAATTCCGACGAACTACCCGATTTCTTTATGAGTGTATTTAAATTTTAATGCTTCCTTTATGAATAGTAATTTCAAATCAATTAAATGGCGTTTTCTGGAACCAGACTTAATTAAATCATACTCCTCTTGCCCTAACCCCATAATATTAATTATTTCATCCAATGTCTTCCTATCGAGTTTACAGTTTCTTAAGTGTTTTATTGTATCATTCTCAAAAGAAATATTCGGAAAAATAGCCTTAATATCTTCATAATCATAATCCTGATTTTCATCAGGACTCTCCATAAGTTGAAAATATTTTTTCATTGCTTCAAATCCTTTTAATGAGAGTACATCCAGAATCAGGTCTATGTTTACAAACAGTTTTATACCCTTTCTATAAAAGAAATCACTGCTCCATTTATATTTGCTTACATCATCACACATATGTGCTTTTACAGGGTTTCTATGTATATATCTAAGAAGCCATATTAGGTAAGCATCATCTTCAACTAGTTTGCTGTTATATCTTTCTTCAAAAACATGACCTGTTCTTTTATGTCTATAATTATAAAACTTGCTATATACATTATTTATACTATGCATTATTTTATTTAGAGCTGCTTCATTAGTTCTCAAAATTAAATGATAGTGATTATCCATAATTACATATGCAAATAATTCAAAATTATATACACTCATATAATCTTTAATTTGTTTTATAAAGTAACCTTTTTCTATGGGATCACAAAATATGTGTTCCTTATTATTTCCTCTCTGAAACACATGGTAAATCGCTCCCTTAAACTCCAATCTTGGTTTCCTTGATAATACCATCACCTCATCAATGATTATTGCCTTTTTAACCCTATTTATTCAACAAGTCATAACTCATGAGCCTGTCACCTTGATTTGTAGCATTTATTCCATCATTCTTTGCATACAAAGCGATCTGATCACCGTTTACTTGATATTATTTCTCTCGATGCCTTCTTCATAGGTCTTTATGTTGATGGTGCCCCCATCTATTTGAACAATGCTGTTACCACAGATTGCATCATTTCCCTCTATAGCATCTGCAGATGAATTAATGTTATAAACACCTCCAGTAATTTTGTAATCATCCTTTGAAGAAATACCATTACCTTTACTAGATACAATTTCTATGGTTCTGGTTCCATTGAGTGTCATATTTAAATCATAAAACATATACCTTAAACCAACCATAAACATTTGATACTAATCTTAAAGTTCCTTAATTCTACCAATGAAATCATTATTTTCTAACTAGTAATTTCTATGAAATTTTAAATATAAAAAAAAGAGTACTCCCAGTCTCAGCTATATGAAAAATATATTACCACAATTTAAACAGTCCCACTGCTGTTTTAGCAATTTTATAAACAGGAGTTTCAAGTTCTTTTTTTACCCTCTTTAACTCCTTACGAATTTGGATACTCTGGGGGCAGTGCTTTTCACATTTTCCACAGTCAACACACTGAGAGGCACTGCTTGGTGTCTTTCGCATTACAGTACACATTATATAATCACGCCAAGCTGATTTTCTATTCTCTGAATATATCATATTGTAACTGTGGAAGGCTCCCGGAATATCAACGCCCTTATGGCAGGGCATGCAATAGCCGCAACCTGTACATCCAACCTTGATATTCTTATTTATCTCACTTTTCACCTGCTCTATTAAAGCAAAATCCGCTTCTGAAAATTCACTAGCTTTAACCTCTGAGGCAACCCTTATATTCTCTTTTATCATTTCAAGAGAATTCATCCCGGATAGAACAGAAGTAACTGTCTCTTGGTTCCATAACCAGCGGAAAGCCCATTCAGCAGGTGTGCGATTTCTTGAATCCTGTTTGAAAATATCCTTTGCTTTTTCAGGAAGCAAGCTTACCAATCTTCCACCTCGAAGGGGTTCCATAATAATAACCGGAATACCTTTTTTGCTTGCATAATCAAGACCTCTTCTGCCAGCCTGACTGTGTTCATCAATGTAATTGTATTGAATTTGGCAGAAGTCCCAGTCATATGCATCTACCAGTTTTATAAACATATCAGTATTTCCATGATAGGAAAACCCTATACTTCGGATTTGGCCTTTATCCATCTTTTCCTTTATCCATTCTTCTACACCTAAAGCTTTTAGACTCTCCCATGTATCTATATCCGTCAGCATATGCATCAAATAGTAATCCACATAATTCGTCTGCAGCCTCTTTAGCTGTTCTGAAAAATACTTTTCCAGACTGTTCTTCGACTTAACCAGATAGTGTGGAAGCTTGGTTGCGATAAAAATCCTTTCTCTACAGGAATTTCTTTTTAATATCTCACCAAGTACTGTTTCACTTCCGCCATAAACATAAGCAGTATCAAAATAATTGACACCATTTCTGATGGCTTCCATCACTTCCTTATCAGCCTTATCCAAATCAATGCTGTTACCTTTTTTAGTAAAGCGCATACATCCATAACCAAGAATAGATAACTTGTTGCCTTTCCTATCCGTCCTATACTGCATAACTGTTTTACTTTCTTCTACTGTCATTATTGTACATCCCCTTTATCATATTAACCACCATGCCGGTGCACCGGCACAAAAAATCATGAAAGTTAGAATCTGTCATTCTCAACGAAGTGAAGAATCTTACCTAGGAATCACAAAAGCTCCTTCACGACCTTCAGGAAGACAACACCTTTGGCGTTGACTTTCATATTAACTCCCACCCCAGCCTGCTGGCACAAAAAATCATGAAACTTGTAGGGGCGAACAGTGTTCGCCCGTGGCGCACCAGCAATGCAGGTCAGCCTTTAATTGATTATACCCAAATCGGGCGAACACTGTTCGCCCCTACGTGTAGGCTGAATGTGGGGAGTTTCATATTAACTAAAACACCTAAAGCGCCCTTTGGGAATACAGCTTGCTCCTGCAACAATTCAGTTATCAAGTTATTCATATCAATTTCTATATTTTAACATCCTGTATAATTTCGTTTAGTTCCATTTGTAATATCTCCTTAAAATATTATAAAATTTTTTTACTTGATAATATATTTCATATAAATTTCTTTCTTAATTATGATAACAGTCCCAACAAGGAATTGCACTATGAATTTATATACAATTCAGCTGAAACCACCAGCAAGTAATATAAGTATGAATAAAATTTATTTTCGATGCTATATATGTCTAATATACACCAAATAAATGATAAACTAAAATAAGCGGCTACAAAAAGTAGTCGCTTATCTTTTTGTCAAAACTCATATGAAACGTTCTAAAGCTTCGACATATTATTTGGTAAAGTGAAGTTCCTTCATACCTTCGACTTCGTTGCATATTGATTGCAGCTTGCAGCTTGCACAATCCATTTTTACATCACGCAAAATGTGGTCAAGGGCAGTTGTGATTTCATCGTTTTTTTGTGCCAGCCTCGCCAATTCATTGTAATTAAAATTTGGCAGCGTTACAAAACTGACCTGTACTGTAATTACTTCAGGGTAAGCTTTATAGGCATCTAAAAACAACCTAGCGACCTTAGCAAAGCTCAAGCCCTCTTCCAAAGCAGTCTTACTTACCCTAACAGGTTCATGCTTGTTACTTGTAGAAATACGACTCATAAAACCTTTTGGGTTTACTTTATAGCGT